>NZ_JAVCWM010000050.1:0-17481 GCF_030846495.1 Massilia scottii
ACCGTCTCGTTCGAGACGCCCTTCACAGCCCGCCAACTACTTGATTTCGTTAACGTTTTCTTCGGGGAGGCGAACTATAGCAAACCCTCTGCCAGCTTGGCAAGGCGTTTTATGAAGCCCGCGGCGAGGCGCACATTTTCGCAACGCTTACAGCATCCTCAGGCGCCCCAAGACGTTACGCGTGATGCGCTCCACAACCGTATCGTGCCCGGTAGCAAGGACCTGCGCCCAATCTGTCGTGCCTGCGGTGAAAACCGTCCCCGTGCGTGCATAGATACCCATTGTGGCGGCATGCATTCCCTCCCTTGCCGCAAGTCCGGAACGCACCGGAAGCTCCTGCCAACCCTCACCAAGGATGCTCGCCGCCAGAAGGACAAAACTGGCCGGGGTACCATTCCTGCTGGCCTGCGCAGCGAGCCTGGCGCCTCCATCGGAGCCATCCATGCACGCAAGCTGGGCGCCATCGCACTCGTACCCGACCAGTGGCGGCGATGACTCCGCGCCGAACACATCGCCGTTCTCCAGTCCCGTCCCCGCGAACACCCAATGATCCGCTTGCTGAACCACGTAGCCCTGGGTCGACCGTGGGCCATCCCACCAGCCTCCTCCATGCCGGTAACTCACGCCGGCGAGCGCATCCTCCGGGCGGCTGACTCCCGTGACCGGCCACCAATGGTCGAGCGCGCCGTACGGCCCGCCCTGGTGGCAAACGATCGCGCTCCCCTCGTCCACGTAATGGATGCGCCACCAGCACACGTTCGCTGCGAAGAAAGCGACGTTCCCGCCGCTGCCGATAAAGTTCTCGACGTGGTCGCGCGCATCCTCGCTCCAGTATTCGTCATGCCCTACGCTGAGCAGCAGGCGATATCCGCGCGCCAGTTGGGCCGCATCGTGGTGGATATCCGAATCCAGACAGAAATCCACCCTGTACCCCTCTCCTGCGAGCCAGCGGATGAACGGCGCATCCCAATGAGCGAATGTCTGCCGGGCAGAGCGCTCATCGTAATAGTCGGCCGCACCCCAGGTCTCGCCGCCTATACCGCCACCAGGGCGTAACAGCGACACGCGGGCCCCAGGCGGGGACCTCGAACGCGGCGGATTCATATAAAAACATCCTCCACCACTATAGTTATAGGCGTGAAAGGTCGCCAGCGGAATCTTGTAGAGCACGTCCGCGCCGCCACGCCCCCTTACAACGAACAGCGCGGCCGCACTGGTCAATGCGATATCGAACGACGCGCCGCCCTCTTCTTCCAGATAGGCGAAATACACCGAGGAAGGCCATCCGAGAGGAATCGTAAACTCGTATCGGGGCCAGTGCCAGTCTTCATCAGCGCCCCTGGCCGGAGCGAAGCAGCCAGCTTGCCACTCCGAACGCGACATCAGTTCCGCCCCGTCCCACCAGCGGTAAAACCACACCCTGAAGCGCGCGGCGTCGGTCGACACATGCAGCGCCAGCAGCTCCCCCGGCGTCACGCTGGCGCGCGCAGGATAGCCACGTATCACGGCCGCTCCAGCACATTGCCGCGCAACAGCCCATCCCCATCCCGTTTTCGCACCAGATACGGCGGCATGGCCAGCGCGTGGATTGGCGTGCCGCGGAAAGTCGCCACCGCCTCCGCAGGCGTTTCGACGATCGGTTCCTCCCTGCGGTTAAACGAGGTATTGAGCAGCACCGGCACGCCGGTACGCGCCTCGAACTCGCGCAGCAAGCTGCGCAGGAAAGGATCGTCATCCGGTCCCACCGTTTGCAGACGGGCCGTGCAGTCGACGTGCGTCACCGCCGGGATACGCTGCGCCGCCCGCTCGCGCACAGGAGCGGCGTACTGCATGAACGGTACCGGCCGGCACACGTCGAAGAATTCCTCGGCTCGTTCAAGCAGCACCACGGGCGCGAGCGGACGAAACCATTCGCGCTGCTTGATCTGCGCATTGATATCGTCGCGCATGGCGCCAATACGCGGGTCGCCCAGGATGCTGCGGTGCCCGAGCGCACGCGGGCCGAATTCGCTGCGGCCCTGGTACAGCGCCACCACGCGCGCCTCGCACAGCAGGTCGACCATGCGCGCGCACATGGCAGGCGGATCGTCGATGCGCTCGACCAGCAAGTCCGCGCAACTCTGCGCCGCCGCGTCGATCTGGTCCGGCACCGGTTCCGGCCCCAGATAATCGCTCGTCCAGCGAAAATCGCAGGACGCACCGCCCAGCTCGGCCAACCCGTACAAGGCGCACCCGATGGCCGTGCCCGCGTCGCTAGGTGCAGGTGGAATGAACACGCGGCGAAACGGCGTCTCGTGCAGCAGGCGCTCGTTGGCCGAGCAATTGAGCCCGGTGCCACCGGCGAAACACAGGTTGCGCGCGCCGGTCCGCGATTGCAGCCAGCGCGCCACCTCCAGCAGCGCTTCTTCAAACGCCCGTTGCCCGGCCGCGGCCAGATTGGCGATATCGGCAAAGCGCGCATCGTCCGCCCCGCCATGGCGAAAGCGGCCGCGTTCGGCAAACAGCTCGCGCCAGCGCGCCGGAATCGTCACCTGACCGTCGCGCACATCGAGCGGCGGCAAGCGCAGCGCCGCCGCCTTGCCATGCGGCGCCAGGCCCATGACCTTGCCTTCGTTCCCCTCCCCCGGAAACATCGCCTGCGTCAACAGAAAATAGAACATGCCCAGTCCCACGGGCTGGCGCTCGTCGCGGTTCCACAGCTGCTTGCCGATACATGCCACCCGCTGCCGGTCGGCGCGGTAGAACGAGGCCACCTCGCACCAGTCGCCCGGCACGCCGGCCGCGCCCGCCCAGGTGTCGGTCAGGTCGGCCACGCGGCTGCCCTGGCCATCGATGATCATGACGGCGGCATCCTCGAAAGGGGAAGGATGGAACGCACTGTATACATGCGAGAGGTGGTGCGAGATGCGCGCGCGCCGGCAGCCGGGCGCCAGCGCCAGCGTGGCGGCCAGCTCGCGCTCGTACTCGGCCACCCGGGCGAACTCGGCGTCGCAGGAGTAGCACTCGACCAGGATATCGATGGGCACCTCCAGCCCCGGCAGGCGCGGCCGGTAAATGTTGCGCAGGTCGTCCAGCCGGCCCCAGTGGTGCTTGTGCCGCGTCAGACGCTCTTTCTGGATCGCCCAGGCCAGCTCGGACCCGTGCATCAGGCAAATACTTGCATCCTGCGTCCGGTTAATGCCGAGGACGACAGGCGCGCCGCCGCCCCCGCTTTGCGTAACAGACTGCTTCCACATGATGCCGCCTCCGCTCCAGGAAGTGAGTACACTTCATTGGAGCGGCCGGCGGCAGATAAGTTCAAGATCGATCATGGAAGTTGAAGATCGCTCTAACGCAAGCTGAGCGTCTGGCGTTTCCACGCGGGATCTTGCCAGCGGTAGAAGCCGCTGAGCGCATCGGGCCGGTCCGCGCTTTTCTCCACCGCCAGGGTGTCGATGTCGACGATCTCGAACGTGCGCTTGATGCGTCCCTCGATCCGGGCCTCGCGCGCGACCAGCACCTTGGACGCGCCCGGCACCCAGCCGGCAAATTCGGCGTAACCCAGGGTCGGTTCGATCGGCGCCGGCGGCAGCACATCGATGCGCCAGCCGGCCGCACCCCGATGAAACAGCCACAGTTCGCGCCAGCCATCGAGCGGCTGCACCGCCAGCGCCAGCGCGCTGGCCTGCGCATTGGCGCGCGCCGACGCATTCCACACAATGCCATACGTGCAGCGCGAGGCCAGCGGCGCGCGCTGGCCGTGCTGGGCGTCGACCAGCAGCACGCAGGTTTCGCCCGGCTGGCCGGGCCGCGTCACCACGCTCAGGCCCGCCGGCGCGGCGACCGGCGCCTCCGCCGCCCAGCGCACGCTGCCCGCGCGCACCGCCGCTTCGGCATAAGCGCCGCGGTCTTCCTCCGCCAGTTCGGCCTTGTTCACGCTGGCCAGTTCCAGGATGGCGCGCTTGGCCGCATCCGTCGGCGAGGCACTCTTGCGCGCCAGCTCGAAGGCGATCGAGGACCACACGGCCGCGCGCCGCGTGTACACGCGGTTGCGCACATGCTCGGGCAGGTCCTTCACATCCACCTTGTCGAGCACCTCGGCGCGCCACTGGTCAAGCGCGTTGCGCTGCGCCACCCGCAGCGCCGGGTCGATGCACTCGTCGCGCGTCAACCCCAGCGCCGCGGTGGCGCGCTGGGTCGGGCTGGACGCCATCGCCAGCACGCGGCGGAACGCTTCGCCGTCGTAGCACAGCTGGATCGCGCCTTCGCGCTCGTAACTGCGAATCACCACGCCGTAGTTGGCCACCACTTCCAGGTGCGCCGCCACGACCGCCTCGCTGCGCTTGTCCAGCCGCGAGGAACCGCGCCGCGCCAGCCGTTCGGCCATGCTGCCCAGGGCATCGAACACCTCGGCATCGATGGCGGTGGCCGGCGCGGCCTTGAGAAAGGCCGCCGCATAACCGATGCCGAGCGCCTCCGCGCCCGGCGTGTCGCGCACGAAGCGCACCACGGACTTCAACTCTGGCGCCGCCGCCGGCGCCAGGTCGATCTGGCGCACATGCGCCATGCGCACGTAGCCGGCCCGCTCGCGCCGGTGGTCGTAGACCTGCAGGTAATCCATCCTGGCGCCGCGGATTTCCAGGCTGTCGCCCTGCCACAGCACGGCCTGGGAGGGTGCCGAATCGCGCGGCGCGGCGCGCAGTTGCATCTCATCGCGCGTGACGATGGCAATCGCCGCGGCGGCGGTCAGGGTAGCGAACATGGTTATTATTCCTCGGCTGCGGTGTCGGCGGCCATGGCGCCTGCGGCCGGCGTGCCCTTGCCCTGGCCCTGGCCCAGCAGCGCGGCCCCGATAAAGCCGCCATCGGTCGGTGGTGCGGCGATGATCACCGAGACCTTGTCGGACAGCTTGTCGGCCATGGTTTTCTGGATCAGCAGCGGATGGCGGGTGATCACGGCGCCGTCGCGTTCCATCTGCGCGGTGCTCACCTTGCCGACCACCTCCTGGCGGTACGCTTCGGCGTCGGCCAGCTTGCGGCGCGAATCGGCTTCGCCGGTCGCTTCGATCACGCGCGCCTGGGCCGCGCCTTCGGACGTCTTGATGCGCGAGGTCTTTTCGGCTTCCGCTTCCAGCCTGCGCTGCTCGATCTGCTTCTGCTTGAACGGCAGCACGTGCGCCATGGCCTGCTCCTGCGCCCTGGCGGCGATAATCTGCTCGTTACCGGCCGCTTCGGCCGCTTTTTCGCGCTTGATCTTGTCGGCGTCGGCTTCGAGCGCGGTCTGCTTGACCTGTTTTTCCTTCAGTTCGAGCGTGTAGCGCATCTTCTCGGTCTGCAGTTCTTCGGCCAGCAGCGTTTCCATCCCCGCCATGTACTCGCGCGGCAGCGTGATTTTGCCGATCGTGACATGGCGCAGCAAGATGCCGTCGGCCGCCAGCTTGGGTTTCAGTTCCGCTTCGATCACCTGCTGGATTTCGGCGCGCTTGCTGGAAAAGATCTCGCGCACGGTGTAGCGCGTGACCACCTTGTAGATCACGCCCTGCACCGCCGGGTCGATCACGGCGGCGCGGATATCGTCCGGCAGCGTTTGCGCCACCTTGACCAGTTTGGCCGGATCGATCGCATAGCGCACGCTCAGGTCCACTCCCAGCGCCAGCCCTTCGACCGACTGGTAGGGCTGTTCGCCGCTGCCGGCCGCCTTGTAGATCTGGTCCAGCACCGGCAACTGGCGCAGTTCATGCACGCCGGGTATCAGCACCACGGTACCGTCGCGTACCACGCTGGCCGCGCCGTTCAACTGGTTGAGGCGGATGCCGACATTGCCGCGCTCAATCTTGGCCACCGGAGGATGCTTCACCAGCAGATAGCCGGCGCCGCCGATGGCGCACAGCGCCAGCACGCCGCGCAGGCCCGGGCGCGCGCCGGAACGCGCCACCGCACCCGCGCCCGCTGCGCCCTTTGCCAGCACCGCGCGCACCGCCAACACCACCTTCTTGATCCGATCGGACATTTGCCTCACCTTTTCAGTTTGCCGGTCCTGCACCCGCATGACCCTGAAACGTATCGTGCCCGCCATGGGGTGGAAGTATCAATGCGCACAGCTGGCCAGAACCCTCACCGCGCGGAGCATTCGCGGCGCCCTGTGAAGAAAAGCTCACAGGCCCCGTATGACTTTTCGGCCAAAAGCGTGGATACTGGCACCCTCACCAATCAGCAGGAGCAGCACATGCCCAGAGTGGCCGTCATCGAGGACGACCTCCCGACCAGTAACCAGCTGCGCAGCTGGATCGAGGCGGCCAAGCCGGGCATCGTCGTCGACCAGTGGTTCAGCCGCGACGAGGCCGAGGCGGCGATCGCGCGCGAGCGCTACGACCTGGTGGTGCTCGACATCGAGCTGGGACGCGAGCGCCATGCCGGCGTGGCCATCATCAACGCCATCAACAAGAAGCACGCGACGCCGGTGCTGGTGGTGTCGGCCATGCCGGCCACCATTTACCGCAGCATCATGAAGGCGCTCGACGCCTGGGACTATCTGCAAAAGGCCACCTTCGAGGAAGCCGACTTCACCGATACCTTCCTGGAGATCCTGCGCGCGGTGAAAGAGCGCGACAAACCGGCCCAGGGCGCCGACGAACTGGCCATGGACCCGCTGCGCCAGCGCTCGCCCACCTGGCGCGGCCAGCGCATCAACCTGCCGCTGACCGCGCAGCGCATCCTGGCGGCCCTGTTCGCGCGGCGCGGCCAGGTGGTCTCGTACGAGGAGCTGTACGAGGTGGTCAAGAGTGGCCGCAACCGCGACAATATCCGCAAGCACGTGAGCACCATCCGCGACGCCTTCCGCGAGATCGATCCGGCCTTCGAGTGCATCGAAAACGTGCCGATGCGCGGCTTTCGCTGGGCCGACTAAGTGGCGCCGCGCCGGCTCTGGTTCGTGCCCTACCGCCTGCGCATCCTGCTGCGCGCGGCCTTCCTGCTGCTGGCGCTGGCCACGCTTGGCCTGGCGCTATCGGTGCTGCAACAGGAAAAGCAGCTCAGTTACACCAATTACCAGGCCAGTTTCCGCAAGACCGGGGAGCAGATCAGCGCCACCCTGCGCCATCCGGCCGGCCAGCTTGCGCTGCTCAATCCACCGTCGCTTGGCGCGGCCGCACCTGGCCTGCGCCCGCTGCTGCTGCCGTTTCCGGCGCTCGACTTCGACGACCAGCAGAAGGTGCAGCAGGCGGTGGCCATGTCGGGCTGCATGCGCCAGTTCGGCCCCAGCGCCAACCTGTGCGCCGCCATCGGCAACAACCCCTGGGCCGGTGGCTTCATCTACGTGGCCGGCAGCGTCGACCTGGCCCGCCTGGTCTCGCACCGCAGCGGCGACGAAGTGCTGAACCAGTCGCACCGGGTGCGCGTCACTGTGTCGCTGCGCGGACGTACCTATCAGTGGATCGCCCCCTTCGAGGCAGACCCGCGCCAGCCGAGCGGCCCGTACGCGCCCCTGCGCGGACGGCTGACCGGCTTTAACGCGGCCGACGAAGGCCGCAAGCACACCCGCCCCGTGAAGGACTTCCGCGGCTGGATGTGGCAGAACGCCCAGTGCAACGAGCCCGCCGCCGGCGCCAGTCCGGACACCTGCCTGCGCAATGCCTTCTTTTCGGTGCGCCTGCCGGTCAGCGTGCTGCAGGAAGACCTGTTCGGAGACGACAGCGCACGCCGCATCTGGCCGCCGCCCGATCTGGACCGGATCCGCGTCAGCGTGGTGCTGCTCGCCCCCGGCGAAGGGGCGGTGGTGCTCGACAGCGACAAGAGCAGCGCGGCGAGCGGCTTTTCGCTGGCCGACCTGGCGCCCATGCTGCTGCCCGGCGAAACCCTGCGCATCGACAAAGTCGCCGCCACCGGCGCTGCCTCGCTGATCAAGCTGGCCGGCGCCAGCGGCACCGAGGACGCGTCGCAGCACTTCCTCACGGCCCTGATCCGGCGCCTGCCGGTCGACACCTACGACACCCCGCTGGCCGCGACCCACCGCATCGCCACGCCGCTGGGCAGCTACGACGTGGTGCTGGCCGGTGACGTGCGCAGCGTCAGCCAGAGCTTGGGCGCGGTGGCCAGCCGCATGGCCTGGTTCGTCGGCGCCATGCTGCTGGCGCTGATGCTGGCGTGGCTGGTGATCGAGATCGGCATCATCAGCCGCATCAAGGAACTGATCGAGCGCGCCGATTCGGTGGCGCGCACCGTCAAGGAGCGCGGCGACGCTTCCCAGCCAGACCTGTCGGACCTGCGCGGGGAAGATGAACTGGGCGTGCTGGCCACCTGCCTGCACGACCTGCTGCGCCGCGTGCGCGAGGATGTCGAGCGCGAAGCCATCCGCGCGGAACAGGAACGCGACATGTGGCATGCGGTCGGCCACGAGATCATGTCGCCGCTGCAGTCGCTCATCGCCCTGCACGGCACCGATGGCAACCAGAGCGCGCGCTACGTGTTGCGCATGCAGCAGGCGATCCGCGTGCTGTACGGACGCGCCTCGCCCAGCGAAGCGTTCCAGTCGACCGTGCTGCAGGTAAGCGAAATCGATCTGACGGCCTTTTTGCGCAACGTGGCGGCCAATGCCCCCTGCGCCGGCATCACCGATGTGGTCTTTCACGGCGCGCCGCAGGCGGTGCTGGTGCGGGCCGACGAATATTCGCTGGAAGACGTGGTCACCCATGTGCTGGTCAACGCCCAGCGCTACCGCCTGCCCGGCACCAGCATCGACATCACGCTCGAGGCCAGCGAAACGAGTGCCGGCGTTACCATCGCCAACCGCGGCCCGACCATCGCCGGCGATGTCATCGGCACCATTTTCGAGTACGGCGTGTCGGACCAGGAGGAAGCGGGCGCGCACGGCAACCGCGGCCAGGGCCTGTTCGTGGCCAGGACCTACATGGCGAAAATGGGCGGCACCATCGTCGCCAAAAACCTCGATGACGGCGTCGCCTTCGTGCTCACGCTGCAGCGCGGCGCCGCCTAGATCTTCATTGCCTGATTTACAAGCAGTTCTGCCGCGGGTTACTATTGACCTCTATTCAATCATGGGCAGACGCGGTGAGACTGATTCGTACAACCCGCCTGGTACGCAGGCAAAAACACAGCGTGGTCGAGTGCGAAATCGACCTGTGCGAACTGCCCGATGGCGCTGACCGCTACCTCGTCAACGTGCGCCAGGGCCGCCGCGGCGACGAGTGGCGCGAGACCACGCGCACGCCGCAGCCGGTCGGCCAGCCGGTGGCGGAACGCCTGTTTGCCCAACTGCTGGCCGAACGCCAGGCGCAGGGCTTCAGCGACGCGGCAGCCCTGCCGCCCGCGCGCCTGGACGACGCCGCACCAAAGGTGCCGGCAACTGCCGAACGGCGCGCCGCCGACGCCGTGCTGCTTGGACGGCTGGACGCCGGCGTCTGGCGGCGCCTGAAAGACCAGCAGCGCACCCGCACCGCATGGCGCATCGGCGAACGCCGGCTGGCCGCCGCGGTGCCGCTGATGGTCAGCCTGATCGGGCGCGGCACCTCCGCACTCGATTACTGCCTGGCGTGGGCCATCGGCCGCTGTGGCGACACCGGCGCCACCCACGCGATGCTCGAACTGCACGCACGCGGCAGCAGCGATGCGGTGCGCCGCATCGCCAGACAGGCGTGGCTGCAATTGGCCGGGGAGGCAGCGCTAGCCCAGAACGCCGCGCGGCTGACCGGCGACTGGCCTGCGCAGCTGCGCCAAGCCTGGGCCGCGCGCGACGAGGAAGCGATTGCGCAGTTGTGCGCGCGCCCCGATCAATGGACCACGCTGTCGCTGTCGGACTGGCTGGAACAGCTCGACCAGGTGGCGCTGGCCGATCCGCTGGCGCGCAGCATCCTGCTGGCGCAGCTGCGCCAGTTGCCCCTGCGCGCGGGCACGTTCCGCGCTGTGCGGCATCTGTACAAGGCTGCCGAAATGCGCGACGACGGCGAGCTGTTTGGCCTGCTGCAGCAGCGCTTCGACATCACCGCGGCCCAGACCTCCAGTACGTATGTGCGCATCGACCGCAAATGGGTGCCGTACGCGGAAATGGCGGCCCGTCCCGACAGCACCGTCGCGTACAGCACGCGCACGCGCGCCTACCTGCGCCTGCGCGGCTGGCGCACGCTGCGCCGTCTCGGCCAGGATGACGACCCGGCCTTTGTCACGATGGCGCTCGGCGCGTTGATGGCGATGGATGACGCCGACTCCGGCCGGCCCTACACGCGCGAGGGCCGCTATTTCATGCGCGCCAACCGCAGCTACGACACCTACAGCCACTGGACCATGTTCAACCGCCTGCTGCGCAGCCATGGCGCGTGGACCGGCAACCGCAACGGCAGCAGCTGGTTCCAGGTTGGCCCGATCGTGCCCGCCAACGGACGCGAAGAAGCGTTTCCCGCGCTGTGGGATGCACGTCCCGCCGCCCTGCTCTGGCTGATGCAGCGCAGCCGCTGCGAGGGCGTGCACGCCTTTGCCGCGCGCGCCCTGAGCGACAACACCGCCTTTTGCGACCGGATCGCGCTCGACGAACTGGGCGCGCTTTTGCGCAGCCCTTACAGCGCGACCGCCAGCTTCGCCTTCCAGCTGTGCCGCCAGCGCTTTGCCGATGGCGTGCCCGATACGCACTGGCTGCTGTTGCTGCTGCAATCGAGCCTGCCGGAAGCGCGCACCTTCGCGCTCGACTGCATCAGCCGCGCGCCCGATCATTACTGCGCCGACGCGCTGCTGGTCGCCGCCCTGGCCTGTTCGCCCGATGAAGCGGTGCGCCGTCATGGCCGCATGCTGTGCCAGTGCGCGCTGGCCCTGCCCGGCCAGGCCGACGTCATCGTCCTGCTGCTGCTCGACTGGCTGGACAACTGCGGCGACCTCGATCAGGCCGAACTGGTGGTCCCGGCCATCGCCGCCGACCTGATATGGCTGCTCGACCGCCCCCTGCGCGCGGCCGCGGCGCAAGCGCCCTACGCGCGCCTGCTTGCCCTGCTCACGCACCGGCTGGCCAGCGTGCGCATCGCCGCGGGCGAATGGCTGCTGCGCCATGCCGAGCCGGCGGGTGCGATCCCGCCGGCCACCCTGGCGGCGCTGCTGCAGGAAGCGGATGCGGGCGTGCGCGCGGTCGGCATCAAACTGTTCAGCGCACTGCCGGAGCACATGCTGGCAAGTCAAGCCTTGCTGTTCGCCGTGTTCTGCACACACCCGGATGCGGACGTGCGGCGCGCCATCGACGGCGCCTTGCAGCGCATCGCGCCAAGCGACGCCACGTTCCGCGCCACCTTGCTGCCGCTGCTGCTCGATACCCTGTTCCACAGCGAACCGGCCGAGGGCGTGCACGCGGACCTGATCGCATGGATCCTGGGACCGCTCAATTCGGGCGCCGATCACCTTGACCGCGCGCTGCTGGTGCGCCTGTTGGCCGCGCGCAGCAAGGGCGCGCAACTGCTCGGCGCGCAGATGCTGCCGCGCTTCGCCAACACGCAATTTGGCGTGGCCGAATGGGCGCAGTTCGGCCGCAACGAAAACGCCAGCGTGCGGCGCTGGGCGTGTGCGGCCTTTACCGAACACGCGGCCCTGGTGCGCACCCAGATGGAAGCGGCGCTGCGCCTGCTCGACAGCACCTGGGACGACACCCGCGCGTTCGCACGCGAGTTCTTCAGCACGCAATGCACCACTGAAGACTGGAATCCTTCCCTGCTGGTCAGCCTGTGCGACCATCTCGATCCCGAGGTGCAGCGCTTCGGGCGCACCATGCTCACGACCCATTTCGACGTCGCCGACGTCACCGAATACATGCTCAAACTTAGCCAGCATCCGTCCGCCAACATGCAGCTGTTCGTCAGCGGCTGGCTCGCCAGCGCAAGCGCCGGCGACCTGTCGAAGCTGGAACGCCTCGAACCGTACTTTTTGAACGTACTGTCGCAGGTTAACCGCGGCCGGGTGGTCAAGAACCGCGTGCTCGACTTCCTGCGCGCGCAGGCGCAGGCATCGGAGGCGATCGCCGCTTTTGTTGCGCGCCTGTTCGCGCGCCAGGTGCTCACCGTCGCCATCGCCGACAAGGCGCAGTACATCGAGGGACTGCGCGCGATCCAGGAACGCTTCCCGGCCCTGCCGGCGGTGATGACGATCGAGCCGCCGCGCGCGCACGCGGCCCTGCGGGGACCACAATGAAATTCGAATACCGCTACTACGGCGCCAGCACCGTCAGCAACAGCGCTTCAAGCACCGAGATGCGCTTCGCGCCCGACACCTTGCGGGCGCCGACCCATTTTGTCGCCCAGCTGAACAAGCACATTCCCTTCCGCGAAGCCATCTCCGCACTGCACGACGTGGTGGTGGCCGACCAGCGCTACCAGCCACCCGACAAGACCGCGTACCTGGCATGGCGTGCGCAGAACGAAGACCCGGCGCTGGCCGAACTGATCGACCGCAACGCGGACCTGCGCGCGCGCATGGCGCCGCTGAGCGAGGAACTGAAGGCACTGCGGGCGCAAAAGAGCATCATCCTCAAGCCCTTCGCCGCGGCCCAGGCAAAATACTTCGACTATATTTACAAGGCCAATTTCGACGCCTGGGTGGTGCTCGACCCGGTCATCACGGTTCATCCCGACCGCGTGTTCTTCGAGTGCTTCAGCCGCGACGAATCGAGCTACGCCTCGCTCAGCTGCAGTCACAATGTGTTCGACCGCGTGGGCGACTTCGCCTGCGGCACCACCAACGTCGACTACTCCGAAGGCCTGTACGGCGAATTTCAGAAGATCCGCGACTATAAGACGACCCGTCTGGCGATCGATCCGAGCGGCTTCCAGGTCGCCACCGCCGGCGATCCATCGTTCAAGGAAGAGAAGATCGACGTGCCGGAAACCTGGGTGCGCGGCTTTCTGCAGGTGAGCAGCGCAATGAACCTGCCGGCGCGCAGGCTCGATCTGCATCCGATGGATGTGCATAATTTCTGCCACCTCCTGCGCCGCAAGAAGGAACGCGTCGGCCCGCGCTCGATCCGCTTCGTGCTCACGCCGGGTGAACCGATCCGCGCACTGTTCGAGCCGTGGAACGATGAACTGGTGTGCCGCCGCTCGATCTACCAGGGCAATGCGGCTGAAGAAATCCGCATCTGGGGGCGGCGCCGCCTGATGCTGCTCGAACGCCTGATCCCGGTGGCGCACAGCTTTACCGTGCACCTGATGGGCAGCGGCATGCCGAGCTTCTGGATCGCCAACCTGCCGGACATGCAGCTCACGCTCGGCCTGTCCGGCTGGACCGCCAACGACTGGGCGCGCGCCGGTCAGTTCGACCTGCTGGCGCCGCGCGGCGCCGTCGACGACGATAGCAAGACGCGCGTTTTTGCCGCGCTGGGACAGCGCTGGTTCGCCACCGCCGACCAACTGGCGGCCGACACCAGCCTGACGCGCGCCATCGTCGAAAGCGCGCTCACGTTGTACACCCAGGCCGGACGCGTGATCTACGACCTGACGCAGGGCGTATACCGCCTGCGCGAGCTGTCGCGCGAGCCTTTGCCGCTGGACGTGCTGCGCTTTGCCAGCGAGATCGAAGAAAAGGCGGCGACCCTGCTGGCGGTGCAAAGCCTGAGCGAACAGGCGAGCGAAGCGCAAGCCGATGGCGGCCTGCGCCTGCGCGCGCGCAGCAAGGAGAATGGCCGGCCGTACCAGGTCATGCTGCGCCTCGACGCCGACCGGCGCATCGTCGATGGCAGTTGCGAGTGCAATCACTTCACCCAGAACCGCATGCACAAGGGGCCGTGCGTGCACATGCTCGTGCTGCGCATGGACCAGGCCAGGCGCGACGCAGCGCCTGGCGTGTAATGCGCGGCCTCGCACCTTTACTCAACCACGTATTCCAACCAATGCTTGAGGAGCCCGGAATTCACCTGTTATACTCGCATCAACAAGCACGGCGGGATGGCTCTTGCAAACCGGACGGCGGATCGCCGTCCACGTTGTCAGCTCTTCCCACGCGTCACTGGCACGCTCTTCACTGTGCCGTACCTGCACCAGTAGCGCGACACGGTTTGGCTTCCCTGAAGCCGATCAGCGCTACTGGTGCGGTACGGCGTCGAGTGGAGCGCTCCAGTCCTGCAGGCCCTTCGATGATTATCCTGCCGTGCTTGTGTAGTTTGCGTTTTCCCGACAGTGTTTTCCGTGCCGCTCCTTGCGAGACCAGGACACGATGACTTCCCCTACTCCCTCTCCCTCCGAACTGACGCGCGCGCAGTTGTACGAGCGCATACGCGCCAGCTCCAAAGAAGAAGTCGTGCTGACCGAGATGCAGCGCCTGGGCTTCTGGCCGGCCGACAGCGGCAAGCCGTCGGTCGAAGCGGCACTGATCCGGCGTGAAACGGAGCTGACGCAAGCCTTGCAGAAGCTGGGCAGCGAGCTGCATCACCTGCAAAATCCCGAGGCGGCGCTGCGCTTGCTGCGCAAGGAGCGCATGGCCAAGGCCAAAGCGCGGCGCGAGGAAACGCGCCAGAAACGCGCACTGGTGCGCTTCGAGAAGGCGCAAGCGTGGCGCCAGCGGCGCGAACACGAGGTGCTGTACCTGGGCGCGGGCGTCTCGGGGGGGCTCAGTCGCGCCGACAGCGACGCCGGAAAACTGGCGGGGCTGGCCATGCCGGTTCTGCACAAGGCGGACGAACTGGCGCAGGCGATGGGCATCACGCTGTCGGAGCTGCGCTTCCTGGCGTTCGAGCGGCGCGTCTCGCGCATCAGTCATTACCGGCGCTTCGCGATGCCCAAGAAAACCGGCGGCGAACGGATTATTTCGGCGCCAATGCCGCGCCTGAAACGCGCCCAGTACTGGGTGCTGGACAACGTGCTGGCGCGCGCGCCGCTGCACCCGGCGGCGCACGGCTTCGTGCCGGGCCGCTCGATCGTCAGCAACGCGGCGCCGCACGTCGGCCAGGCGGTGGTCATCAATCTGGACCTCAAGGATTTTTTCCCATCGATCGGCATGCCGCGCATTAAAGGCGTGTTCGCGCAGCTGGGCTACAGCGAGCAGTTGGCAACCATCCTGGCGCTGCTGTGCACTGAAGCGCCGACCGACGAAGTGCGCATCGATGGCGAGACGTTTTTTGTCGCGCACGGATCGCGCGCACTGCCGCAGGGCGCGCCGAGCAGCCCGGCGCTGACCAATATTTTGTGCCGGCGGCTCGATGCGCGTTTGCAGGCTTGCGCGGCCAAGCTGGGTTTCAAGTACACGCGCTATGCGGACGACCTGACGTTTTCGGGCGATGCCGAGGCGCGCAAACTGGCCGGCAAGCTGCTCTGGCGCGCCAAGCAGATCGTCATCGACGAGGGCTTTACGCCGCATCCCGACAAGCAGCATGTGATGCGCGACGCGCAGCGCCAGATGGTGACCGGGATCGTGGTCAATCAAAAGCCCTCGCTCGAACGCGAGACCCTGCGGCGTTTTCGCGCCACGCTGTTCCAGCTCGAAAAGGATGGCCCGGAGGGCAAGCAGTGGAACGGCAACACCAACGTCATCGATGCGCTGGAAGGCTATGCGCAGTTCATCCGCATGGTCGATCCGGTCAAGGGCTTGCCGCTGCTGGTACGCGTGCGCGCCGCGCGTGCACGATGGGGGGCGGCGGGCATCGACATGAAGCTGATGCAGTCGAAACGCAGCAGCGCGTTTCGGGCGCTGTCGGCCCAGGGCAAGGCGCCTTGGGATGGATGGTGGCAGGCCACGCTGGCATCGGCGCCGGTGCTGGAGAAAACCGCCGCGCAGCTGGCGCTGGAGAAAAAGGCGCGCAAGGCGGCCGAGGCGCCGGCGGTGCCACCAGCGCCCGTCAACATGAAAAAGCCGGCGGCTGCACAAACTCCTGTTGCGGCTCCTCCCGCGGCGGTTCGTCCGCCGCCGGCAAGCGATGCTCCCGCCAATCCGGCTCCTGTCGCCAAGCCGGATGGCGATAACAATTTTCAGGTGGCGATCGCAGTGCAGGTTGCGCTGATTTGCGCTTTCGCGCTGGCCTCGCAGCGCGTGCTGCCGTCCGTCTGCATGGCCGTGATCGTGCTGCAATCGGCCATGTTGCGCAAGCCGCGCTGGGGCTGGTTCCTCTTTATTATCCTGATCTGGAGCGCGGTGACGCTGAAGTGGTAGGTCAGCCGTGTTTGCGCAGCGCCACCGGCGGTGCCGGCGCTACCGGCTCCAGCTCCGCAACAGCGGCCGGTTTCAAAAACCGGGCGGCCATGCGGGTCAGCAGATCACGCGTGGCACCACCGAGCTTCACTTCCAGATAATGGTGCGAGAGCGCCGCGACCGGAACCGAGAACAGGGTCGTAATATATACACGTGCCCACGGATTAGTGGGGACGCCATGCACGTCCAGCCAGCGGCTGAGTACGAACTGAACCAGAATATGGAACAGGTACACCGAATAGGAAATGGTGCCCAGCCAAACAACGAAGCGCGGCGGCGTCAGGCTGACGGTTTTGCTGGTCAGCGCAATGCACAGCACCATCAAGGCAAGCGGCCAGCCCCATTTCGTCGGGCCGTGAAAGTTCGCCTCGGTGGCGAAATTGCACCATAAAGCAAAGCCGATACTCACCCACATCAGGTTCAGGCACAGGATGCGATTAGTCAGTCGGATCCTCGGCGCCAGGTAGATATGGGCAATTGCCACGCCCGCCATGAAATCAATGATGATCGAATTGGTGATCAGGTTGAGGTAGGCAAAACGGAAGTTGAAGTTGGTGCGCACGTGGAAGGCGGTGTTTTGCTCGATGATCGGAATGGCGATCACCGTGGCCAGCATCCAGACGCACAAGGCAACCCAGCGCAGGCGCCCAAACAGCATGCTGATGCAAAAAACCGCGTAGAAATAGACTTCAAATGCCAAGGTCCAGGCCAGCGGCAGGGTAAAACCGAAGAAGGGTACGTCCGAAGGAATGGGCGGAACAAGCAGCAGACTTTTGAGGAATACCGCCACGTGGCCAGGCTCGGCGAAATACACCATGCCATCCTTGACCAGCATGACATACAGAATTGTGGCGATGGCATACACCGGCCAGATACGGGCGAAGCGCTTGATTGAAAAATCGATGCTGGAGGCGATACTCCCATCCGACTTCTGGGTGGTGTACACCATGATGAAGCCGCTGATGATAAAGAACAGATCCACGCCCATGGCGCCTGGACCGAGCCAGATATCGACCATCCCCCAATCCGGCGTGTTAAGCAGGAAGTAGCGCGCGTGACTGAGCACCACAAACACTACGGCAATTCCCCTGAGTGCCTGGATCCAGTCGAGCTTTTGATTTACAAGTTTCATGCTTATCCGTTTCGTCTGCAAAGCGCACTTTACAAGCTTGACGTCCTTTTAACAATGGCGGAAGTTTAACGTTTATAGCACACGTTGAAGTGATTCATTTGCAAGAAGAGAGCGGATGCGAGCTGTTAACGGAAAATGTAAATACGTGAATCGCCCAAATTGGGCCATTTGAGGACGAAAAAAAACCCGCATGGCTTTCGCTCACACGGGTTC
>NZ_JAVCWM010000051.1:0-15000 GCF_030846495.1 Massilia scottii
CAAACAGCTGGTAAATCCGGCGATACTGGTCATACCAGCTCTCCGGCTGCACGAACGCGTGGCGTTCCAGCGGATAGCTGGCCAGTTCCCAATGATCCTTTTTCAGCTCGATCAAGCGCTGCGCGATGCGCACCGAGTCCTGGTAAAACACGTTATCGTCCACCATCCCGTGCGAGATCAGCAGGTGTCCGCGCAGCTTGTCGGCGTACTCGATCGGGGACGACTTGCGGTATGCCTCCGGATCCAGATCAGGCGTATTGAGAATGTTCGCGGTGTACTCGTGGTTATACGTCGTCCAGTCGGTCACGGGCCGCAGCGCCGCGCCTGACTTGAACATCTCCGGCTCGCGCATCAGCGCCATGAAGGTCATGAAGCCACCATAACTGCCACCGTACACGCCCACGTTTTTCAGGTCGCCCTGGTGGTTCGCCGCCATCCAGTTCACGCCATCGACGTAATCTTCCAGCTCCGGATAGCCCATCTGGCGATAAATGGCCGTGCGCCAGGCGCTCCCGTAGCCTTTTGAAGCGCGATAGTCCAGATCGAGCACGATGTAGCCCTTCTCGACCAGCAGGTTGTGGAACATCTGCTCGCGGAAGTACACCGGATACCGCTTGCTCACATTTTGCAGGTAGCCCGCGCCGTGCACGAACATCACGATCGGGTACTTCTTGCCCGGTTCCAGATTCGCTGGCCGATACAGCTTGCCCCAGATCTGGCCCGCGCCTTTGGTCGACGGCACCGCCACGTACTGCGGCTCGATCCAGCTGCGCGCCTTGAAGTCGGGCGAGCGCGTATCGGTCAGCTTGACGGGCGCGCCGCCACTGGCAGCGATGGTCGCCAGCTGCGCCGGCATGTAGCTCGACGAATAGTGCACCAGCAGCTTGCGTTCGTCCGGCGACAACGCAAACTGCTCGACGCCTTCGAGCGCCGTCACTTCGCGCAGCCTGGCATCAACGGCCGAAACCGAGCACACTTCATACGTACCCGGGTTCTTCGGGTTGCACATCATGAAGGCCGTGGCGCCGTCGGCCGACCACTGGATGCGGGTCGCTTCCCACTTGCCCTGCGTGAGCGCACGCGTCTTGCCGTCGCCAGCGCGGGTGTACAGGTGCGCGTAGCCGCTTTCTTCGGACAGGTACCACAGCGTGCTGTTATCGGGCAGCCAGCCGAATTCGTTGTTGCCCGAGTTGACCCAGGCATTGTCGGTGACGCGGTGGGCCGGCTTGAGCGTGGCGCCGGCCAGGTCGACGGTGGCGATCCAGCGGTCCTTGTTGTCGGCGGCGCGCAGCATCACGGCCAGGCCTGTGCCGCTGCGGTTCCATTCGACCGCGGCGCCATCGTCATCGACGCGCACCACGCGGTTGCCTTTCAGTTCGGGCAGTTTTTGCGCCTTGCGCAGGTCCGCCAGCGGGTCGACGCCGATGCCGGGCAGGCTGTCGAAGGACAGGTCGCGCATCTCGCGCGTGGCCAGGTTGACCAGCTTCAGTGTGTGCGAGACCGGTGCGTTGCGGCCGACGCGCGGACGCTGGTCGTCGAATTCTTCGTAACCCGATTCGGTCACGTAGCGCGGCAGCTTGCCGATGCGGCCCTTGTCGGTGGCCTTGGGTGCGGTCACCAGCAGCAGCCAGCGGCCGTCCGGCGACAGGGCGCTGCCGTCGATGACGACCTTGTCGCCCAGGTAGATCGGCGTGGGCGCGCGGGTGGGATCGGCGCGGCGTTCCTGTTCGGCGCGGTCGCGGCTCGCGTCGCGGTCGTCCTTCTGGCGCTTGAGGGTGGAGATCAGGCGCAGTTGGAGGTCGCGCAGGTTGTCGGCGTCCGGCGCGGCGGCGGGGTCCTTGGTGGCGTGCGCCGCGGCCAGCGGCGAGATCAGACGGTCGGCGCGGTTCCAGCCGAGCCATTCGTGACCGACGCGGAACTGCACGCTGCGCCCGTCGGCGGAGTACTGGGGCGCGACCAGGCCGTTGCTGCCGCGCGTGATCTGGGTCAGCGCGCCGCTTTTGAGATCGCGTTCGAACAGGTCGCCGTTGCGCAGCATGATGGAGCGCGTGCGCTCGCGGTTGTAGATGACCTTGTCGCTGTCCAGATTGGCCAGTTCGGCGTCGCCAACCAAACGTGGTTTTCCGGGCGCGGCCTGGTAGATGTCGCGCAGTTGCGAACCGGTGCGCTTCTGCTTGTAAAACACCTGCTTGCCGTCCCAGCTCCACCAGGCGGTTTCCGCCGGCGTGCCGATCCAGTCGGGGTGGGCCATTGCCTGATCGAGGCTGATGGGCGTGGCGGCGACGGCGGGGATCGCCCACATCGCGGCCAGGAGGGGTAGGACAAATAGGCGCATGGTAAATACAGTTCGAGAGGAAATGAAAGGAAATGCGAGAAGTTGCAGGATCGCATTCTAGCGCAGGCGCGGCGGGTGTGGGCGGCCCACGGGTTGGCGCTGCCGCACAACATTGCGCGCCCGGCCTATCGCACGCGGCGTGCCTTGCGGACCGATTCGATCAATTCAAAGAGGAGCATCCCGCCCAGCATGGCCGCGACGAAAAGCAGGGCATCGCTGCCGCCGGTCGCCAGCGATGCCAGCGCGGGACCGGGGCAGTAGCCGGCCACGCCCCAGCCCGCGCCAAAGGTCAGCGCGCCGATCAGCAGGCGCCGGTCGATCTTGCGCGCGCCGGGCAGGTGCACTGTTCCGCCCAATAGCGCAGTCGAACGCCGTGCCGCGATGCGGAAGGCGATCGCCGCCACCGGAATGGCGCCGGCCATCACAAACGCCAGCGCGGGATTGAAGTTGCCGGCCAGGTCGAGAAAGCCGATCACCTTGGCCGGATCGGTCATGCCCGAGAGGATCAGGCCAAGCCCGAAAACCAGGCCGCTGACGAACGCTGCGCTGACGTATTTCATACGGCTCCCGCTCCTAAGAGATGGCGCAGCACGAAGACGGTGACGAAACCGGCCAGCATGAAGGCGGCGGTCGCGGCCAGCGAGCGGGGCGACAGGCGCGCGATGCCGCACACGCCATGCCCGCTGGTGCAGCCGGACCCGTAACGGGTGCCCAGTCCCACCAGCAGGCCGCCCACGATCAGGCTCGCCTTGCCGGCTTCGACGTGCACCTGGGGCAGGGGAGCGAACAGCACGAACACCAGAGGGGAGAGCACCAGTCCCAGGAGAAAGGCGATGCGCCAGCCGAGTTCGCCACGAACCGGACGCAGCAGCCCGCCGAGGATGCCGCTGATGCCGCCGATGCGGCCATTTAGCAACAGGAACATGGCGGCGGCGAGGCCGATCAGGGCGCCGCCGGCCAGCGCGCGGACAAGGTCAGGACTGAGCGGTGGCATCGTCGTTTTTCTCCGGGGTTGGTGAACAGAACTGCTGATACAGCACATCCATGACGGCGCTGGCCTGTGCGCTGCTGAGCGAGTAGAAAATCTGCTTGCCGGCGCGCCGGGTACTGACCAGTTGTTCGTTGCGCAGCACGGTGAGCTGTTGCGACAGCGTCGGCTGGCGAATGCCGGTCAGTTGTTCCAGTTCTCCCACATTGCGCTCCTGGTGCGACAGCTGGCACAGCAACAGCAGGCGGTCGCGGTTGACCAGCACTTTTAACAGCGCGCACGCCTGCTCCGCGCCAGCGGCGAAGCGTTCGAGATCGAGTGAATTTTCCAGCATGGGCATGGGCGCGGCAGCAATCGTCAATATCAATCTGGATAATATATCACAAGATAGAATATGTGCGGATCAGTTGTCCGGGCCGGGCATGCTGGAATTGCGGGGAAGGTTGTACGCTGCAGCGGTGGCAGCGCGGAAATACATCCGGCCGCGAGCGCGGCCGGTGAGATTCAGACGTCTTGCTGGTCTTGCTCTGGCTCCGGGCCATCGCGGAAGAAGATGGCGATGCGAACGGCCAATGCAATGGCTGCCAGCGCGCCCGGGAGGTATTCGATGACTTCCATGATCAACCCCGCGAAGCCAGATTGCGCAGTTCAGCCGCCAGGCTAGGATGCATGTGCTGGTAAGCATTTGCCATGACGATCAGCTTGCGATGGCTGCGCATGCGCGCCCGGTCGTTCTGGGTCGGCTTGACCGCTACTTCCTGCGCGATGAACTGGCGCTCTTGCGCGGCAAACAGCGCTGCGGCAAAGGCACGCGCCGCATTGCTGACGTCGGTCAGGTAATGGCGGAAGCTTGGGTTCGTCGGTTGGGTGTAGGTGGCGCTGCTCATTTGGAACTCTCCTGGGGATTAAATTGCGTTGTTGCAGTGCAGTATAAGAGAGTCCGAGGTATAAAGAAAATTTTGATTTATGATGCCTCATATCACCATGGCTAATATCAGCATTTTCGTGGCTATATGCATTATTCGCGCCAGTGATGTCGGTGGGCAATATGAAATGTCCGTATATCAATATGAATAAAGGGGCAAATTCACGCTGGGATTGCAGTCCAGGTTTCAGCTGCTTTCGCAATTGGTGGGGAATGTTCGCCGGTCGGGCGGGATAGCAGTTTTCACCCCCGCGTGCGGCCGAATGCGTGCGCATATTTGGCTGCCTTGCGCGGGGGAGTGCAGCGCACTGGTGTGGGCAATGAGGCCGGTAATGCGGCCAGCTTCGAGCATGGCGGCATTACGTCGGGTTTTACGCGTCGGCTGGGGCAGCGTCTCCATCGGCGCTGGCGGGCGGTGCAAAACTGTCGAGCCAAGTGCGCCAGAGCGTCTCGAAACGCTCGTCGAACGGACGCGCGGTGGCGGCGGTGAGGATCAGCGCGCGTTTCGGTCCGATCAAAAAGGCGGCCTGGCGCTGGCGGATCGTCTGGGCTCCGTTCTTGTACTGCGCCTCGATCCGTTCGCCCGACATTTCCGGCTGGTGCGAGCCAAGGCGCTCCGGCGCGCGTGCCAGCAGCTTGTGGCCGGGCATGCGCGCCTTGAGCAGGCCAAGCTGGCGGTCGACATACGCGGCGAGGGTTTCGCCGTCGGCCAGCCAGTCGCGCGCGATGCTTAGGTTGGGCTGGTTTTGCAGGTCGGCCGGCACGAAGATATTGGTGGTGTTGTCCTGGTAGCCCGGAGGCAGGCCGATGCTGCCTTCGTGGATGCCGACGCGGGGCGCCGGCTCGGTGCTGCTTGCTGCTGTGTTCTCGCTCATGCGCTATATCCGTTTTCTGGGGAGTCAAAAAGTAGTCGGCGTGGTGCTATTTGGTCGAGTAGCGCGGCGGCGTGCTGTTGTCGGCGCAGCGCGGCGGACGCTGGCCGATGCAGCGCTCCAGCATGGCGACAATGGCGGGCAGGGCGCGCCGGCGCGCGATGGCCAGCGCGTTTTCGCCGCGCGCGTTACGCAGGGCCGGGTCGGCGCCCTGGTCCATCAGGAAAGCGGTCAGTTCCAGATTGCCGGCTTCGATGGCCAGCATCAAGGGCGTGGTCGCTTGCGCCCCGGGCTGGTCGATCGCAGCGCCGAGCTTGAGCATCATGTCGGCCAGCGCGGCTTGCGCGCGCACGTCCGCGTGGCGGGCACTCTTGGCCAGGTGGTGCAAGGCTGTGTTGCCGTCGTCGTCGCGCTGACGCGTATCGGCGCCGCGTTCGAGCAGGGCGCTGGCGGCGGGCCACTGGCCGGCATCGAGCGCCGCGTGCAGCGCCGTGCCTCCCTGGGCGCTTCGCGGCGCATCGAGCACGGCGCCAGCCTGGTGCAGCATGTGGATGGCATCGACGTCGCCGCTGGACGCCGTCATTATCAGTGGCGTGACGCCGCCATGGCATGCATTCGGATTGTCGCCGGCGGCCAGGACTTTTTTCAGCGCGGCGTGGCGGTCCTTGCCGAGGGCGGCGAAGATGCGTGGCGCGGCCAGCGCCATGCCAGCGGGGCAGCGCTGCGGTGCGGACGGTTGGACCGGCAACGGTGCTGCGCACGCCATTGGCACGGCCAGCAAGCAGGCGGCCAATGCGGTGAGGCGGGCGGCATCATTCATTGCGAAGCGTCGTACGGCGGTTTCTTGGCATGCATGGCGATGGCTGGTTCCAGGTCAGTCCCCGGGTTTGATGCTGCCCGGTGATGTGTGCAATATTAAAAAAACAAGATGAATTCTAACAAACCATATCATGGAAAACAATTTGTATCGGAACGCAGCGGGCGCCGGGATCGGCTTGGCTGGTGCTGCATGACCCTGTCGGGCCAACTGGCGCCGCCGCAAGGAGCGGCGCCGGCAATCTGCCCGGGACGGATGGGGCGCGCGCGGCATGGCGCTTACTGCGGGGTGATTTCTGTCGCCGACAGCGTGATGTTGGTCGCTGCGCCGCTGTCGCCCAGGATCTTCTGCGCGATCACGCGGTTCGCTGGCGCCAGCACGTTGAAGTGATCCGCGCCCCTGACCGGAACGAAGCGGATCTGCGGGTTGCGCGTGGCGTTGCGCATGGCGAGCAGCGAATCGAGATTGCCGCCCGCGCCTTCGATCACACAGACGGGCGAGCGCACCGATTCCAACCAGCGTCCGGGCGAGCGCAGCGCCGCTTCGCGCGGATTGGCGGGATTGAAGCTCGTGAAGCGGCCGCCGTAGCCGTCGATCTCGTCGACCGGGCCGAACGAAAAGACGGCGCGAAAACGCGTCGAGGTTTCGGCGGTGAGCAGCCAAGCGGGGCAAGTTCATCGTACATCCTTTTTGTAGCGACGCGGTGGCGTCGGCAGGCATTGCTGGTAAGTGCGCGGCGTGAAGCACCGTGCGCGCGCAGGCGTGTTGTGCGGACTGCAGAGGCGAACGGTTGTGTTTTCCCTGGCGCAGTAACCTTTGCAATATAGAAAAATTTTAGGGGCGTGGCAAGGGTTTAAATGGGAAGCAGGATGGGATGGAAAGTCAAGAAATGCCGGCTGACAAGCCTGGGCGGAAAGATGCACGCGAAAGTGCAGCAGGACGTCCGGTTTGGCGTGCTTGCCAGCATTTGGTATGCTGTCCCCGTTGCACCAAGACTGACGATAATCCAACCACGAGGATCGGATGAGCAGATTTATCCTGGCGACATGGACGACGCTATGCCGCGCGTTACTGGCAGGCGCAGGGTGTGGCGGATGCAGTCCGGGCAACAGTGCCGCGCTGGTCGAGCCGCCGCGCGCAGGCCCTGGCGCGCGCCATGCGCAGGCCCGCCACATGGCCGCCTGTCCGTTCGTCCGGTCGGCCTGACCGGTGCTTGCCGCCCTTCCTATCCTTGTCATCCTGGTGCTGATGATCGGCATGCGCGCCTCGGCCGCACGCGCCGGCAGCGCCGGTTTGGCCATCGCCGTCGTCCTGGCCTGGTGGCAATTCGGCCTGGGCACCACAGTGATGCCGCAGCTGGGCATGTTCGCTAGCGTCGGCGGTGCGCTGGCCGAGGCCGGTTTTATCGCGATCACTATTTTGTGGATCATTTTCCCGGCCCTGTGCATCCACGAACTGCAGTTGCGCACCGGCAGCATGGATGTGCTGCAGCAAGCGATGGCCCGCATTACCGGCGACGCCCGCATCATGGCATTATTGATCGCCTGGTTTTTCGTGCTGTTCGTCGAGGGGGCAGCCGGGTTCGGCACCTCGGTGGCGCTGGCCGCGCCCTTTCTTGTCAGCGCAGGCTTCGGCCGTGTCGCGGCGGTGAGCATCGCGCTGATCGGCCACGCTGTCGGCGTTTCCTTCGGCGCCGTCGGTACCCCGGTCCTTCCCCAGGTGGCGGCGACGGGCTTTAGCGCCCTGGAACTGGCCGGCGCCACCGCCTCCTATCACGTGCTGCTGGGCTGGATGATGCCGCTGGCCGTCATGTTCCTTGCCGCCCGCGCCCTTCCGGGCGGCGTGCGCGCGGCGCCACTGTGGGGCTGGGCGCTGTTTGCCGCGTGCTGCTTCCTGCTTCCTTTCTATCTGCTGGCGCGCTATGTGGGGCCCGAATTGCCGACATTGGGCGGCGCCCTGCTCGGAGCATTGCTGTTTGTGGGCATTCTCAAGCTGGTGCGCGGCGCGCGAGCGGCGGACGCGGCGCCCGGCGTGGGCGGCGCCGAACTGCTCAGGGCCAGCGCGCCCTACCTGCTGCTGATCGCCCTGGTGCTCGCCACCCGCCTGTTCCCTCCGCTCAAGGCACAACTCGGTTCCGTCACGCTGTCATGGTCGCTTGCACCGTTTAGCGGCAGCATGCAGATCCTGTACCATCCGGGCACGATGTTGCTGGCGAGCTTGCTGTTGGCGGCGCTGTTCACCCGGATTCCGCTGGCTGTGCTGGCCTCGACCATGGGCGCGGTTGGCATGCGCCTGTTGCCTGTCTGCGCGGCCCTGCTGGCGATGCTGGGCCTGTCGCGTGTCATGGTTCATGCCGGCATGATCGATGCGCTGGCCTCGACCGCCGCGACCGGTGCCGGCTCCTTGTGGCCGCTGCTCGCCCCGGCCATCGGGGTGCTTGGCACCTTCGTGACCGGTTCGGCCACCGCGTCGAATATCCTGTTGACCGAGTTCCAGGTCGCAACGGCGCGCCAGCTCGGCTTGTCGGTGCTGGGCCTGGGCGCGGCCCAGGGTTTTGGCGCCGCCGTCGGCAACATCATCTGTCCGCATAACATCGTCGCTGCCAGCGCCACCGTCAACCTGGTGGGGCGCGAGGGCGAGGTCCTGCGCCAGACGGCCGTGGTCACTTTCGTGTACTGCGCGCTGGGAGGGGCGGCGGCGCTGCTGCTGTTCGCGTGACAATGCTTGTGCGACCTGCGTTTCCATGACACCCGCGGCGGCGTGCCGTGGGGGAGGGCAGGAGATAAAACTGAAGAGTACCGGGCGTGGTGAGAGCACGCGAACCTGTGTCCTCCGCGTCCCGAATAAACTGGACGTCCATCCTGCTCCGGAGGCATTCGCGTGCATTGACGATCGCGATGGTGTGGTTAAATGAGCTCCTTTTCCGATTGGAACGACGATGACCGCACATACCGCAACCGCCCCCAAATGGGGCATGGCGCTCGACCTGGAACGCTGCATCGGATGCCACGCCTGCTCCGTGGCTTGCAAAGTCGAAAACTCCGTTCCGCTCGGAAACTTTCGCACCAAGGTGTATTACTACGACTTCACTGCCATCAATCCTTTCAACAAGAAGGAAACGATGAAGCGTGCTTTTTTGCCGACGCTGTGCATGCAGTGCGAGGATGCGCCCTGCCTGAGCGCCTGCGAACAGGACGCGATCACGCGCGACGCCGACGGCATTGTGCGCATCAGCGACGACAAATGCGACGGCGACCGCTCCTGCATCAAAGCCTGCCCTTACGGCGCGATCCACCAGGACCCGGTGACCAAGCTGGCCGACAAATGCGACTTCTGCTCGCACCGGCTGGAGGCGGACCTGCTGCCCGCCTGCGTCGAAGTGTGTCCGGCCGATGTATTCGCCTTCGGCGACCTGAACGACCCGGCCAGCCGCATCAACGCGTTCAACCAACGGCACGGCAAGGAACTGTCGGTGCTCAAACCCGAAGAAAAGACCAGGCCCGCCGTCAAATACCGCGGCATCGGCACGGTTGCCCCGCGCGCCATGGAAAAGAAAATCCCCAAGGGCCGCAACCACGACCCGTTCTCATATGAAGTCGACACCTGGAGCCAGTTGCAATCGACGTTCGCTCGTTCCACCGTGAAGAAAGGCTGAGAACATGGACCGCAGATCATTCATCAGGAACGGCATCGGATCGATGGCGACGCTCGGCGTGGGCGAACTCATTCTCCTTAACCCGTCGACCGCGCAGGCGATGGCGTACCGGCCGGTGGCAAACGGCAAACAGCGCAAGATCAAGAACAACTACAAGACGGCCACGCGCATCACCAGCGTGTGCCTGAATTGCTCCACGGTGTGCGGCATCGAAGGCTTTGTGCAAGATAACAAGGTGATCAAGATCCGTGGCAATCCGCTCGACCCGAACATGGGCAGCCACATGACGTGCGCCAAAGGCCAGTCCGGCCCCAACGTCAACGATTATCCGGAGCGCTTGCTCTACCCCCTCAAGCGCGCCGGTGAGCGTGGTTCGGGCCTGTGGAAGCGCATCACCTGGGAAGAAGCGTACGAAGAGATTGCCCGCCGCATTCGCGCCAGTATCGATGCCGGCCACCCGGAACGCGTGTGCATCCACCAGGGCCGCTCGCGCATCGAGGCGGAGATCGGCCGCTTCCTCGACGCCATCGGCACGCCGGTATTGCTCAATCACCGCGCGATCTGTTCGTCGAACAAGCGCGCGGCCAATTACGTGTCGCTCGGCGAGACGGACTGGGAATCGATCGATGCGGAGCGCTGCACCTACTTCCTTAACTTCGGCTCCAATTTTTATGAAGCGCACCAGGGAGGACTGCACCTGGTGTCGCGCGTGGTCAAGGCCCGCTACGACCATGGGGCCAAGCTGGTCACGTTCGATGTGAGGCTGTCCAACACGGCCGGGCGCAGCGACGAATGGCATCAGCCGTTTCCGGGCACGGAAGGCGCCATTGCCCTGGCCATGGCACACGTGATCGTGCGCGAAAACGAAGTCGATCGGGATTTTATCGACAAATTCGTCCAGCCAGGGCTGGACACCATCCGCACCTGGCTGGCGCCATGTACGCCAGCATGGGCGGCGAAGCTGTCGGGCGTAGCGGCGGCCGACATCACCCGGCTGGCGCTGGAATTCGCGCGCAAGCGGCCGGCGGTGGCTGCCTTCACCAACCGTGGCACGGGCGCGCACTACAACGGATTCAATGCCGAGCGTGCGGTCGTCATGCTCAATGCCTTGGTGGGGTCGGTCGCCAAGGAGGGCGGCTATTGCTACGGCCTCGATGAAAAGCTGTCACCGGCGCGCTATCCGGCGCCGGAGCCAAGGCCGCCCAAGCCGACCATCAGGACGGATCTGGAAGACCCGCCGGAGTGGCCGCTGGCCAACCGCTGGCAAAAGATGAAGGTCGGCCAGGTCGTGTTCGATTATTTGCGCCAGGGACGCGCCAGGCTGGACGTCTACCTCAGCTATACGATCGCCGCGCCGATGACCTGGCCGGAAGGCCGAAGCACGACCGTCGATGTACTCAAGGATGAAAAGCTGATTCCCTTCCACGCCTGTTCGGATGTGGTGTATTCCGAAATGGCGCACTACGCCGACATGATACTGCCCGATGCGACCTACCTGGAACGCTGGGGCATGGACATCCGTAACAATATGGAGCTTCAGCATTTTGTAACGCTGCGCCAGCCGATGGTGACCCCGCCCGGTAGCGCGACGAGTTTTGCCGATGTCCTGTTTGAAATCGGCAAACGGCTCGGTCCCGAGCAGGCGAAGTACTTCAGGTTCGGCAAGCACGAAGACTTCGTGCGGCATCAGTGTTCGAAGCTGCCGACCAGGGGCGCGGACGGGAAGGTATTCAAGGATGGCTTCGAATACATGAAGCACTATGGCGTGTACGTCGATAGCGCGGCGCCCAAACCGTACGAGGTGTACCGCAAACCGCTCGCCGCGGCGCTGGTGGAAGGCAGCCGCGTGGACGAGAAAACACGCGTGATCTACAAGATGGACGACAAGGGCAAGGAAAAGGCGATCGGGCTGATGGTGGGCGAGGTGCCGGTACGCGGCTTTACGACGCCGTCGCGCAAGTTCGAGATCCATGCGCCCGAGGTGGCGAAGGTGGCTGCGACGATCGGCATGGTTGACGACGGGCTGCCGACGTTTCATCAAGTCCCGTCGCACGTGGGCATGGCGGCCGATCGCCTGATCCTGACCACGTTCAAATGGAATGTGCACACGCAGGGCAGGACGGCGTCGCAGAAGTATCTGGCCGAGATCGTGCATGACAATCCGATGTGGATTCATGCGGCGACCGCGAAAAAGCTGGGGATCAAGACCGGCGACACGGTGGAGCTGACCACGTATCGGCCGCTCAGTGGCGCCGTGGGAGACAAGGCGTACCGGGGCACGGGTGAGGTTTTGGGCTCGGCGACGGTGAAAGCGTTCGTCACCAAGGGCATTCATCCGCGGGTGGTGGCGGTATCCAATTCGCTGGGCTGGATCACGGGTGGACGCTCTTGCGAGGGTGAGCGCGGGCGGCGCGTGGAGGTGGCAGCCAAAGGGCTGGCGCCCGACGCGGCGCAAGCGTTCGGGCCGGCGCCGGCGGTCGACGACCTGGAGTTCGGCTTATGGTGGGACGAGAAGCATGGCGGACGCGGAAGCGGCGTGAATATCAATGCGATTCTGCCGATCAATCCGCAGCCTTTGGTGGGGATGCAGGCATGGTTCGATACGGTTTGCTCGATCCGGAAAGTGGTCTGAAGGCGGCGCAGGCGCCAACTGTAGCGAGGGGGCAAGGATGGGAATAGTGCCTCCCCGGTTTTAGTCGCCGCCGGCCACACAAATACTTGCGGCTTACTCACGACGAAGGGGGCGACCATCGTCGTGTGTACGCCTGCCAGAGAGCCGGGCCGGCGCCCATGCGTGTGCCTTCCTGGATGGTTGGCGCGGCACCCGATGGTGGACGACCATGCAGTCGCCCAAGCGTTGCCCCGTCGTCGAAGTGGCTCTGCTTCACATCGCCGCGCTTGCCTACCGGTCGCTTTGCAATCCGTGTAGCTGTGACGGGGGCACCTCTGGATCGAAGGTATTCAGGACTCCACATCCAGGATGAACTTTTCAAGCACCCTGCGGTTTTGAAGCAGCTGCTCGGCTTTCTGATCGATCGCACGCAAGTGGCCATGCAGTGTGGTACGAAGTTCATCGCATGGTTCAAAGATGCGACCTTCTCCTCTGATGCAGGACGCGAACTGCTTAATCGTTGCGAGCGTCATCCCGGCAGAGCCGAGAAGCTTTATTCGCTCAACAGTTTGTTCGTCTACCTGAGCGTAATCACGGTAACCAGTTTCCGTTCGACGTGGCGTCAAGAGGCCTTCCGCCTCGTAATAACGGAGCATGCGAATACTCACGTCGCAGCGTCGGGAAAGTTCGCCGATCTTCATATACCCCTTGACTCTGACAGCGCTGTCAGGTTCTAGACTGCCTACTTCCCATTCAAACCCACAGGAGCAAGTCGATGTCTGTTCAGACGAATGTTTACCCAACGCTAATCAACGCCAAGCCGGTACACAATGCCGACCTGGTGCCACTCGCTTTTTCGGGCTTTGCACATTTTACTGCAATGCAAATACGCGATCAAAAGGTCAAGGGTATGGATCTACACCTGACACGGCTACGAAAAGCTTCCGTCAGTCTATTTGGCACGGCGCTTCCTGACGAGAAAATTCTTGATAGCATCCGGCTCGCGATTGGTGGAGGCCAGGAGAATATGTCGCTCACCGTCACGGTCTTCTCGCCGGAAGGTGAGTTTAGCGCGAACAGCATGGGAGCGGAGCCGGCCATCATGGTCCGAACCGCGCCGCCGTCCGACGGACCCGCAGGTCCCGTTCGGCTTGGCGTGGTAGAGCATGAAAGGCATTTGGCTGCAATTAAGCACGTAGGCGAATGGGCGAAGACCTATTATCTCCACAGAGCCATAGAACAGGGTTTTGATGATGCTGCGTTTGTCGATCGGCATGAACGTCTAGGTGAGGCGACTATTTGGAACCTCGTCTTCTGGGACGGCGATTCCGTCGTCTGGCCCCGGGCCGACATTCTTACCGGAACGATGATGGGAATGGTTCAGCGACAACTGACACGCTTGGGTGTCCCGCAACAGCATCGAGAAATCAGACTTGGCGATTTGGCTGGTATTTCTGGCGCCGCCATCATGAACTCGTGGACACCTGGCGTCGCGGTCACTGCCATCGGGCAGAACAAGATTCTGGAAGCAACATGGTTGATGAATCTGCTGAGGCAGGCCTACGACGCTGAACCCGCACTCGCGGTCTAAGGTTGGCGCGGACTTGGCGAACGATGCACGTGCGTCCGGCTAACCCGCCTTTGGTAACGTGAGCGTCGTGGTTGAGCTCAATGGGGGCGCAGCATGAGTGCCGGCAAGGCCGCCTATCGCTCGCTAAAACAGCGAGTCAGAAGTTCATTTAAAATCAAAAAATTGCGTTCGTCTTCGCTTGTCTTCGCTTGGCTTCGCTCAGCTTCGTACGTATGCAAACCTGTGTCAATTGACACAGGTTTGGCACAGATTTTCATCGACGGCATGCGGCGCCATCATATCTGTGCCGCTGCACGGCGCGGGGCTCATCAGGGCAACAGTTTGCGCGTGGCCGCCGTGCTGATGCTGTCCAAGTGCCTGAACGCAGGCGCAATCTTGGCGATGTCATCGGCCGCGACGCCTGAGCGCTCGAACGACACCTTCCACTCCCGAACCACGCGCCAGACGTCGCCGACCAGTTCGCAAGCGCGGGGCAGGCTCAACGAGAACATGGCACGCCCCCCAGCGCATTGTCGAGCGTCGCGAGGCGACCCTGCGGCCCAATGCCCAAGTGAAGGTAGCGCTCGGTAGCGAGGCCAGGCCGCGGCAGCACGTCGTAGAGAGGACTGAGGCGCCATCCGGGCAGCCGAGGGTCCCAGAGAAATCCATGGTTTCGCAAGTGGTCGTCATCGTTGCTCGCGAAGATGTTGAACACCATCCGCTTGAAGAGCTCTTCGTTGTCCGCTCGAATCACGCTCGGATGGCAGTACTTGCGTACGGCGAGGGCCAGGCCGGCATAGGATTTTGTCCGCGATTGCGTCTCGTCGCATCCCACCAGGGTCAGGCCGCTCACGAAACCCATGCGGCGCCCGGTCAAGCCGTCGGCGGGCAAGAGCATCAAGTCCGTTGCCACGGTAGGCTGCGACCCCTGCGCCAGCCAGTAGCGGTCGAAGCGTCGAATCATCATGATGCGGCGCTCGCCGATAATGCGCGTGTTCACAGGGGGGCACGTTCAAGCCCGTCTCCCGTGCGAGCACCAACGAAGCACACTCGACCGCAGGGATGTCGAAGGCGTCATTCTTGCTTTGAAACTTTGCGAGCCACAGGGAGCCGTCCACGTCGCGCACAGACGCTTTGGGCCGGGCGCTGACCCAGCCATGAAGATGTATTCAAGGTTGGCCGGGACGTCCTCGCCGGCCTCGATGCGTTCAGCAGCCTCCATCAAGT
>NZ_JAVCWM010000052.1:0-12888 GCF_030846495.1 Massilia scottii
ACTTGTTTGATATTGGTCTAGGCATTTATTGAACCAATCAGAACGCCAGGTATACGGCTCTGTAACACTGAAATCTCACGTCATGGGAGGTTCATCATGTATTTCGAAATCTACCAACAAGCTTCGGAAAAAGCCCGTAAAGAGTGGCGCTGGCGTTTGAAGGCTAAGAATCACGAGATCATCGCCAGTGGCGAGAGCTACACCTCGCGCGCGAAGGTGCTGGCCGCGATTGAACTGATCAAGTCCGTCACCGCACGTACCAAGATCGTCGAGGGCTGCTGAGGCGTTCCGCCCCCGCCGGACAAGCCGCCGCAAGCGGCTTGTCCGGCGAGCATTCAAGGAGATTATGATGCAAAACAATTGCCGTACTTGGAATTTGACGAGTGATCTGCCCAGGTCGCTTCCGCTGACACTGCGCGACCTGACTGGCCGCCGTGTCCGGGTGGTGCCGTTCGGCGCACTCATCACCCAGGATTTCGTGGCCGGCCGGGTGACGATTTTCCTCAATCAAGCCGGCCTGGTCCGCGACGTCGTTGTGGAAAACTGCGGCTAAACCGCAGGTCACGCCGCAAGGCTGGGGCGTTGCCCGGCGCCCCGTTGCTCCCGCTATTTGTTCAATCGCTATTTGTTCAATACTTCCGGTCCCAGTTTGTCGAGCATGCGTTCCAGTTCTTCCCGGTCTTCCCGCGCAACTCCCTGGCGTTGCAATGCCTGGTCCACGTAGTGCCCCATCACGCTTAACTCGTCACTGGTGATCGCCATGCCGCGGTGCGCCAGCGCCATCGCATCGCCCTCGTATTTGCACGGCCCGCCGGAGAGGGCGCACACATGCGAGACCACGCTGGCCTTGAGCCGCGCCAGATTGACGCCCTCGAACGTGCGTTTCGAGCGCGGGTCGGCCGACACCTTCGAGACGAAATCGTCGACCACCGCCGTCACGCCCGCCATGCCGCCCAGGCGCACGAACAGGGACGGCTTGGGCGGCGGCGCGGGCGTGGAGCAAGCGGTCGTGGCGGCGATGGCGACCAGGGCGAGCAGGGCCGCAGGAATGCAAGTGTGACGTTTCATGGAGTCGGTTCCCGGTTGTCACTGATGCTAACACTCAAGGCATGCTGGGGTGGTTCCGCTTCGATGGTGCGTACGCGAACGCAAGCATTCGGCGCGCAGGCCTATACTCGCCGTTTTCCTACCGACAGAGAGAACACCATGAGCGATTCCGAGGTCAAAGTCATGCTGAGCGAGATCACCAGTGGCGCCGGTGCGACCGTGCTCAATGCGCATCGCGCCGCCGTGACCATCGCGCAGTACCTGCAATTATGCGAAGGCTTGCGCGGAATTATTCCGGATGGCGAGGTCAGCCTGGTGGCGGCCAGGTTGACTGCGGGAATTATCTCGAACCCGAATTTCGCCTTGTCGACCGAGTAAACCGCAAGGCGCCTTAGCTCGACGCCGTCCCTGCCGTTACCGGCGGAAATGACGGTATCGAGCTTGCCGGTTGCCGATGGGCGTACGTCAACGGCGTTGCGCCCGATGACGGATTTTTGCCGCCATCAGGCTGCATACCGCCTCCACCACCACTTCCGGGGCCACCTTGTCCAGGCAGTCGTGGTGCACTTCCGGGCACACGCTCTTGTAGCAGAAGCGGCATGGCACATCATGGAACAGCAAGCGGCTTTCCACCTGCCATGGCGTGTGTTGCGGATTGGTCAGCGCGTACAGCGTGGCCAGCGGCGTACCCACGGCCGCGGCAATATGCGCCGGCCCCGTATTGTTCGACAATACAACGGTGGCCAGGCGGATCGCCGCCCCGAGCTGTCCCAGATCGAGCTGGCCGGCCAGCGAGTGCGTGCGCACGCCGCAAGCGAGTCGGATGCCATCGATCAGTTCCGCCTCGTGCGCATCCCCGGTCAGCACGACCGGGCAGCCGGTACGCCTGGCCAGCGCGCGGATGACTTCGGCCCAGCGCGCCGGCGGATAGCGGCGCGAGGCCGCGCTGGCGCCCGGGTGCATGAGTACCCAGGGCCGGCGCGGTTCAATGCCGCGTTCGCCCAGCATGTGCCGCACCGCCTCCACATCGTGCGCGCGCACGGCAAACTGCAGGCGCGCGTTGCTGTCGCCGCGGCAACCGATGCTGCCCACCAGGTCGAGCTGGCGCCGCACTTCGTGCCGGATCACCGACTCGGGCTCCTTTTCCAGCACCCAGTGCGACAGCATGCGGTACGGGTTTTCGCGGCAATGACCGAGGCGCAAGGGAATGCCCGCCATGTAGCACATCAGGGCGGCCGGCAGCGCGCTCTGGCTGTAGGACGTGAAAATCACGGCGGCGTCGAAGCGGCGCTCGGCCAGGCGCGCGATGAAGGCGCTGTCGCTCGACGGCGGATGGCCGCCGCCAGCCTTGATCCACGGCGCCGCATAGCCGATCACCGCGTCCACATCGTCGAGGTAGGGCGCCAGCGCCACGCCGCTCCCCGAACTGAGCAGGGTGAGCACGCGGTCCGGCCGCGCCTGCTTGACGGCGCGGATCGCCGGCGTGCACATGAGCACGTCGCCCATCGCATCGAGGCGCACGCACAGGACGTTGCGCGCATCGGCCCAGTCCGGCGCGCTCATCGGCGCGCCTCGTCATCGTTGACGATCATGACAGCGGCCCCGTACAGGTCGGTGGCGATGCGGGTGGGAACGCGGTGCGGGCCGAGCTGCCATTCGGTTTCGTTGCCCTTGTCGATCAGCAGCGTGCGGCAGCCGGCGCGGTTGCCGGCCTCGACGTCATTGAGGATGTCGCCGACCATCCACGAGGCCCGCAGGTCGATGCCGTGCTCGCGCGCGGCGCGCTGCAGCATGCCAGGCATCGGCTTGCGGCAGGTGCAGTGCAGCGCATACGCCTGCACCTTGCCGTCCGGATGGTGGGGGCAGTAGTAAAAGCCGTCCAGGCTCAGCTGCTCGCGGAACAGCAGGTCGGCCAGGCGCAGCTCGACGCAATCCATGGCCGCTTCGTCGAAATAGCCGTGCGCGATGCCGCCCTGGTTGCTGATGATGAAGAAGCGGTAATCGCAGCGCGCCAGCAGGCGCAGGGCGGCGCCGGCGCCGCTGCACAGGGTGATGCGGCGCGGCTCGGCGTTGTAGGGCACGTCATCGACCAGGGTGCCATCCTTGTCCAGGAAAATCGCTTTCATGGATCAGGGCCAGGACGATTCTTGCATGGGCAGCACGGTGATCTCGGCCACCACGCTTTCGCGCGGCAACAGCAGCACGGAGCGGATGGCTTGCGCCACGTTCATCGGGTCCTGCAAGGTCGCCTGGTCGAGGTCGGGGAAGCGGTCGAGCAGGAAAGGCGTGCGCATGCCGCCCGCGATCACGGCCGTGACCTTGATGTTGTGGGGCCGCAGTTCGGCATGCATGGCGTGCGACAGGCCCAGCAAGCCCCACTTGCTGGCATGGTAGGCGCTGGCGTTGGGCCAGGCGCGCTTGGCGGCGGTGGAGGCGACATTGATGATGTGGCCGCCCCCGGCCGCGCGCATGTGCTGCGAGGCATATTTGGCCAGCAGGAATGGCCCGTTCAGGTTGGTATTCATGACGCGCATCCATTGCTGCGGCGTCATGTCGGCCATCGGCAGGGTGACGTCGGTGCCGGCATTGTTGACCAGCACGTCAAGGCGGCCGAAGCGCTCCAGCGCCGTGCCGATGGCTTGCTCGGCGCTGGCCGGGTCGCCCACGTCGAAGCCGAGCGCGTGCACGCGCACGCCGTGTTCGCGCAGGATGTTGGCGCTGACGGTGGCCATGTCGCGGTTGATGTCGGCGACGATCAGGTCGGCGCCGGAGCGCGCCAGCAGCTGGCACAGCGCCGCGCCGAGACCGCTGGCGCCGCCGGTAACGAACACGGTCTTGCCGCGCAGGCTGGGCTGTTCGGGATCGAGGTGTTGGTCGGACATGAGGCATTCTCCTATCGGGTGGACAAACGGGAAACGGCGCACGCGGCGCTGCCGGCGGAAACCTGCTTGCCGACCACGTCGGCGTAGATGGCCGCGGCCTTGCGCGCCACGTGGCGCCAGGTGTAATGCTGGAAGGCGCGGCGCATGCCCTCGTCGCCCATGCCGGCCGCCAGGGCGGGATCGCGCTGCAGCAGGGCGAGCTTGTCGGCCACCGCCTGGGCGTCGCGCGGCGGCACCAGGAAGCCGCTGGCGGCATCGAGCACGGTATGCTTGATGCCGCCCACGGCCGCGCCGATGACCGGCCGCGCGCACGCCATCGCCTCCACCGGCGTAATGCCGAACGGCTCGTACCAGGGCGTGGTGACAAAGACGTTGGCGGCGCTGTACCAGTAGCGCAGTTCGGCCCGTTCCTTGCGGCCGGTAAAGCGCACCTGCGCGCCCACGCCCAGCTGCAGCGCCAGCGCGCGCAGGCGCGCCAGCTCCGGCGTGTCGTGGTAGGGGCTGGCGGCAGCGTCGCCGCCCACCACCAGCAGTTCGGCGTCGATGCCATGCTGGCGGCGCAGCAGCGCCAGGGCGTGGATGACGGTATCGATCCCCTTGCGCGGGACGATGCGGCCGAGCTGCAAGACCAGGAACTTGCCTTGCGTCAGGCCCAGCTTCTGGCGCGCCAGGCGCATCGGCACCGGCCACAGTTCGTGCGGATCGAAGCCGCAGGGGGCGATGTCGATGCGCTTGCCGGGCGCGTCGTAGAACTGCTCCATGTCTTGCCGGTCTTGCGGGCATTCGGCGATGATGCGGTCGGCGTGGTGCATCAGGCTGTTTTCGATCTGCAGGCGCGACGGCGGAAAGGCGTCCGCCGCTCCCTGCGCGCGCAGCCTCACCTGGCCCAGCGCATGGAAGGTGATGACGAAGGGAATGCCGAGCACCTCCTTGAGATGCTGCGCGACCATGCCCGACATGAAGAAGTTGGCATGCGTTACATCGTAGAGCGCTGCCTGGCGGCGCGCGAAGCGGGCCACGAAGCGCGCGAAGGTGTCGATGTAGGGCAGCATGCGTTCCTTGGGAATGTAGTGGGCCGGCCCGGCCGGCACGTGCACCACGCGGATGTTGTTGCGCCAATGCACCAGCTGCTTCTGGCCGATGGCGTCGCGCCGGGTGAAGATGTCGACCAGGTAGCCGGCCAGCGCCAGCTCGCGCGCGAGGTGGGCCACGTAGACGTTCTGGCCGCCGCTGTCGACGCTGCCGGGCGCGGCCAGCGGCGAGGCGTGCTCGCTGACGATGGCGATGCGCCTGACGGCGCCATCGGCGCGCGGGTCCGGATGTAAGTCACCAAGTAACATGCCAGCTCCTTTGTTGATTTTTTAGTGGAATTTGCTCAGTACAGCTGCCCGTGGAAGGGGGCGCGTGCCAGATCGGTCACGTGGCACAGTGCGCGGTCCCAGTCGTCGCGGAAGCGGCCGATGGCAAAGCGTTCGCGCGCGCGCCGCCTGGCCTGGGCCCCGAGCGCGCGCGCCAGGGCGGGATTGCGGCCGAGCTCGCGCATATGCCCGATCAGGGTGTCGAGGCGGGTATCGAGGAAGCCGTTCTCGCCGTTGGCGATGACGGTCGCCATTTCGGTGGTGGCCAGCGCCACGACGGGCATGCCGGCCATCATCGCTTCGATCACGGCCAGGCCCAGGCTGGTGTAGCGGATCGGGTTGAACAGGTAGCGGTAATTGGCGGCGAAGGCGGGCAGCCTGGCATGTTCGATTTCGCCCAGGCCGCCAAGTTCCTGCGCGCCCATGCCGACCAGTTCGAGCGGCACGTCGGCACGGGCCGCTTCGAAGATGTCGGCACCGAGCCGCCGGCCGCGCCGCGCCAGGTGGTTGATGATGACCAGGCCGCAGTCGAGCTGGCCGCGGTAGTGAACGTCCTCGGGCACCGTGACGCCGTGCTCGATCACGCAGCTCGGGGTGGTGCCGCTGTCCCACATCAGCGCGTTGAAGGGGGTCACGTGCACCAGCAGCACTTCGGGCGTATCGACCAGGTGGCGGGTATCGGTGGGGTGCTCGCGCGGCGGGTCGTGTTCTATATAGATGCGCGGCAGCGCGCGCTGGCTGGCGCTGAGGAACTCGTACTGGTCTTTCTCGTACTGCTCGTCGTCCTGGAAGATGATGCAGTCGAACTGGTGGTGGCGCGCCTCGGACACCGGCATGTCGTGCACGTTGTCGCCCCACGGCATGTTGGTGCTGCGGCCGCCGTAGCCGGGCGGGCGGCCCGGCTTGGACAGCACGTAGAACTCGTGCGGCGCTTGCGTGAGGTAATACAGATAGCTGCCGTGGGTGTGCCAGGTCAGCACTTTCAGGCGGCGCATGGCGGCCTCGCGTGCATGCGGTCGTGCGGATCGGGTGTTCTCGACGTCATGTTGCCTCCCTGCGAGCGGTGAACGATGAGAATGGTTCGATTCGCGGACAGGCGGACGAGTTCCTGCTGTATCGCGCGGGTTCAATCCAAATCAAGTGCGCGCTTGATGGGGGCGGAAGTGTGGGAGAAATAGGGTGAAGTAAACACCGTCGCTGCCGCGCCAAGGCGGCACTCGGCGGGAAGTCTTTCGTGCTGGGAAGACTTAGTTAGCCGTGCTGGCAGTCACAAGCCGCCCGGCTTCGCTTTTGACGAACTGTTCCACAGTGTTCAGCGTCGGCGCCAGGAAGCGCAGCGGCGCGGCCATCGATGCCACCAAAGTAGCGTGGCTGACTTTGTCGAAATGAACTTCCTGCACCGCCACACCCTTGCCGCGCAGCCTGGCCGCCATGGCGCCCGTGTTGCGCACCGGGTCGACCAGCTTGTCGCTATTCGCGGCAATCAGCAGGGCCGGCGGCGTGCCCGCCTTGGCGTGGTTGATCGGCTGCGATGCCGGTGGCGTGTTGGGGAAGTGGAATACCGGCTGCGTGATCTTGTTTTCGATCGGCAGGAAATCGTAAGGCCCGGCCAGGCCGATCCAGCCGCGCAGCGCGGCCGGCTGCATGCCCTGTTTCGCCAGCCATTGCGGATCGAGCGCCATCATGGCCGCGTTGTAGGCGCCGGAGCTGTGGCCCATCACGAACAGGCGCGCCGGGTCGCCGCCGTAGCGTCCGATCTCGCGCACGGTCCAGGCGAGGGCGCGCGCGGAATCGTCGAGGAAGTCGGGATAGCGCACTTCCGGATACAGCCGGAAGTCGGGAATGACGGCCACGATGCCGCGCGCGGCCAGCGCCCGCCCGACGAAGGCGTAATCCTCGCGCTCGCCCTTGGTCCAGTTACCGCCCAGGAAAAACACGACCACCGGCGCCGCCACGCTGCTGTCTTCCGGCGAGTACACATCGAGCTTGTGGCGGGCGTTCCCGCCGTAGGCCAGCGCGCTGCCGCTGCGCAGGCCGCTGCCGGGCGAGAGCGCGTTGAGGGTGGGCAGGGGCGAGCAGGCGGCCACGCCGCCCAGCAAAATCGCGCCGAGCAGGGCCGCGTGCAATTTCTTCATGGTTATCTCAAATGGGTAAGCGTCGGCCCATTATATCGACGGCCAAAAATCCGCCGTGTACGCTTGAGTTCGCATGAAGCGTGCTTAATCCCCGCGGCAATGCGCCCTGTACTGGACCGGACTCATGCCCGTGTGAGCCTTGAACTGGCGGCTGAACGCGCTGTGGTCGGTATAGCCGCAAGCGTACGCAATCTGGGCGATGCTGTTCTTGGTGCCGGACTCGATCAGCGCCATGGCCGCGCCCAGGCGCGATTGCAGCAGCAACTGGCGCGGCGAGTAATGAAACACGCGCTGGAACAGCCGCTCCACGCGCGAGAGCGACAGGCCGGCATTGGTGGCCAGTTCCTCCATGCTGACGTTGCCGTGGTAATTTTCGCGGATGTGGGCGGCGATGTCGGCGATCTTGCGGTACACGGGATGCAGTTCGTCGGCCAGGCCCAGGTCTTGCGAGGTGCCGGCCAGGCCGACGATGACGCCGTTCTCGTCGCGCAGGGGCGTCTTGTGGGTCAGGCACCAGCCGCGCGCGCGGCTCGGATACAGGTGCAGTTCGAGGTGCTTCTTGAGCGCCGTGCCGCTGTCGATCACGTGGCGGTCCTGCGCCTGGTAAGTCTGTGCCAGCAGGCGCGGATGGACTTCGAGCGCGGTGCGCCCGATCAGCTGGTCCTTGCTGCGCAGGCCGCAGCGCCGCACCAGGGTGGTGTTGACGCTCACGTAGCGGCCCTCGCGGTCCTTGACAAAAAAGGCCACGTCGTTGAGCGCGTCGAACAGGGCTTCCAGTGAGGCCAGCTGCACCGCGCGAATGGCCGGGGCCTCGCATAACAGCGTACTCATGTCCATCGGGGGTCTCTCCAGTTCGGTCGCAATGCGGTAGTATAAATCGGCACGGCGAAAATAATTGTGCCGATTTGAGCCTTTGCACGCTCGTCCATCGATCAAGACCGCGGCCCTTGACAGGGCTAATCTGGTTGCTTCTAAACCGACCGGCGCGCCGGAGAAAGCAAGGTACCCCCATGTGGCAAGGTGTGATTCCCGCTGTATCGACAAAATTCAATGAAGACGGTTCGCTCGACATGGGCGAAATGGAGCGCTGCTTCGGTTTGCAGATGGAGGCCGGCTGCGATGGCCTGATCGCCTGCGGCTCGCTGGGCGAAGGCCCGATGCTCACGCAGGACGAACGCATCGCCGTGCTGCGCCTGGCCAAGCAGGTCACGGGCAGCAAACCGGCCATTCTGACGGTGGCCGAAGCGGGCACGCGCGAAGCCTGCGCGCTGGCCGAAAAGGCTGCCAAAGCCGGCGCCGATGGCTTGATGGTGGTGCCGAGCACGATCTATCACAGCAACCACCGCGAAACCATCGTCGCCCTGCGCGCCATCGCCGCGGCGGGCGACCTGCCGATCATGATCTACTCGAACCGCCTGGCGTACCGGGTCGACGTGACCACCGACATGCTCGAAGAACTGGCCGACGATGCGCGCTTCGTGGCGGTCAAGGAGTCGTCCGACGATATCCGCCGCAGCACGGAGATCATCAACCGCCTGGGCCAGCGCTACGACCTGTTCACCGGGGTCGACAACCTGGCGTTCGAGGCGCTGGCCGTGGGCGCGGTGGGCTGGGTGGCGGGGCTGGGACTGGCCTTCCCGAAGGAAACGGTGGCCATTTTCCATCTGATGCAGGAAGGCCGCCAGGCCGAGGCGCTGTCGATCTACCGCTGGTTCCGGCCTTTGCTCGACCTGGACGTGTCGACCTACCTGGTGCAGAACATCAAACTGGCCGAGGCGATGGCGATCGGCTCGACCGAGCGCGTACGCGCACCGCGCCTGCCGCTCGAAGGCGAACAGCGCGCGCGGGCCGAGCGCATCATCCGCGCGGCGATGGAAACGCGTCCGCAACTGCCGCGCTTCGGCTGATCCGGTGGTGTGGGGGTACGATGCGATCGTGGTCGGCGCCGGCATTGTCGGCGCGGCCTGCGCGCTGGCGCTGCGCGAACAGGGCATGACGGTGGCGCTGGTCGATGCGGCCACGCCGGGTTCGGGCGTCACGGCCGCCGGCATGGGGCATCTGGTGGCGCTCGACGAGAGCAGCGACGAGCTGGCCCTGTGCCTGATGTCGCTGCGGCTGTGGGACGCCTTCATGCACGACCATCCGGGCGTGGGCGAGCCCTCGCGCTGCGGTACCTTGTGGGTGGCCGAGGACGAGCATCAGCTGGCCGAGGCGCACACGCGCGCCGCGCGCCTGTCGGCGCAGGGATGGCACGCCGAAGCGCTCAATGGCGACGAGCTCGCGCGGCTTGAACCGTCATTGCGGCAAGGCTTGTGCGGCGGCGTGCGCGTGCGCGGCGACAGCGTGGTGTATCCCCCGGCGGTGGCACAGTTCCTCAGCGAGCAGTTCACGCGCGCCGGCGGCGAGCTGCATCTTGGGCGGCGCGTGTGCAAGGCCGGCCAGGGCGGCCTGACGCTCGACGATGGCACGCGCCTGAACGCGCAGGCGGTGGTGGTGGCGGCCGGCGTGCAGTGCGCGCGCCTGATGCCCGAGCTGCCGATTTTCGCGCGCAAGGGCCACCTGGCGATCACCGACCGCTATCCCGGCCGCCTGGCGCACCAGATCGTGAGCATGAATTACGGCCAGAGCGCCGCCGGCGACGATGCCCTGGCCGTTGCCGCCAACGTGCAGCCGCGCCCCACGGGGCAGTGGCTGGTGGGGTCGTGCCGCCAGGATGGACGCACCGACAGCGCCATCGAACCGCCGGTGCTGGCGGCCGTGCTGCGCAGCGCGATCGGTTTGCTGCCCTGCCTGGCCGACATGAATATCGTGCGTGCCTGGACCGGCATGCGGCCGGCGTCGCCCGATGGCCGTCCCCTGATTGGCGCCCATCCCGGGCGGGCCGGCACCTGGCTGGCCTGCGGCCACGAAGGCCTGGGCGCGACCACCGCGTTCGCCACCGCGCGCCTGCTGACCGACCAGATCATCGGGCGCGCCAGCCAGATCGATGCGGCGCCGTACGCGCCGGCGCGTTTCGCGGCCTTGGCGGAGGTCAGCGATGGCGACTGAGGACATTCTTGTGCAGGTGGATGGCCAGCCGGTCGCCGTGGCGGAGGGCGCGAGCGTGATTGCGGCGCTGGTGCTGGCCGATTCGCTGTGCACGCGCCGCTCGCTCGGCGGCGAGGCGCGCTTTGCGTTCTGCGGCATGGGCTATTGCCAGGAGTGCCGGGTCAGCATCGATGGCCGGCCGCACCGGCTGGCCTGCCAGAGCGCGTGCCGCCCAGGCATGGTGATCGCCACGGGCGCGGGGAGCGGGGCATGAGCGCGCCGGTGATCGTGCTCGGTGCCGGTCCGGCGGGCCTGGCCGCGGCGGAGGCGGCGTCGGCCTCGGGCCAGAGCGTGCTGCTGATCGACGAGAACAGTGCGCCGGGTGGCCAGATATGGCGCGGCGGCCCGCAGCGCTGGCGCGACGAGCGCGCCAGCCGTTTGTGGGAAGCGCTGCGCGCGCGAGCGCACGTGACCTTGCTGGCCGGTGCGCGCGTGGTGGCACCGGCCGGCCCGCGCGCGCTGCTGCTGGAAACCGCCGATGGCGCGCTCACCCAGCCGTGGGAAAAAGTCATCGTGTGCAGCGGCGCGCGCGAATTGCTGCTGCCATTCCCCGGCTGGACGCTGCCCGGCGTGACCGGTGCGGGCGGCCTGCAGGCGCTGATCAAGGGCGGCATGCCGGTGGCGGGCAAGCGTGTGGTGGTGGCGGGCACCGGACCGCTGCTGCTGGCGGTGGCGGCGACCGTGCGCGAACATGGCGGTGAAGTCGTGGCGCTGCTTGAACATCGCGCCAGCGCGGACCTGGCGCGCTTTGCGGCGCGGCTGGCGCTGTCGCACCACGGAAAACTGCTGCAATCGCTGCAGCTGGCGGCGCGTTTGCGCGGCGTGCCGTATCTGCGCGGCGCCAGCGTGCTGGCCGCCGAAGGAAGCGGGCGTATCGAACGGGTGCTGCTGCGTCAGCGCGGGCGCGACAAGGCAATCGATTGCGATTTCCTGGCGTGCGGCTTCGGCCTGACGCCATCGCTGGAACTGGCCGCATTGTTCGGCTGCGCGGTGGAGCAGGGCAGGGTCGGCGTCGATGGCACGCAGCGCACCAGCGTGCAGGGCGTGTGGGCGGCCGGCGAGTCGACCGGCATTGGCGGCGTGGATAAGGCACTGGCCGAAGGGCGCATCGCGGGACTCGATGCGGTCGGCGGTGCGCCGCATGCGCGCGACCTGCGCGCGCGCGGCACGGCGCAGGCGTTCGGCGCGCTGCTGGCGCAATCGTTTGCGCCCTTGCCGTCGCTACGCGCGATGTGCACCGGGTCGACCATCGTGTGCCGCTGCGAGGATGTGCTGGCGGCCGACCTGGCGCCGCACACGGGCTGGCGCAGCGCCAAGCTGCAAACGCGGGCGGGCATGGGGCCTTGCCAGGGCAGGGTATGCGGGTCGGCCTGCTCATTTTTGTACGGGTGGGAGGCGCCGGGCTTGCGCCAGCCGGTGTTCCCGGCCAGCGCCGCCACGCTGGCGCTGCCCCAAACGCAAAGGGTGGACACGGTCGCCCGTGCCCACCCCGAATTACCGCAGCAGCAGACTAATTAATCTGGGGTGCCGTCGCTGCGGCGTCCCACGTTGCTCTGCTGCGACTGGCGGCTGCCTTCGTCCAGATCGGCCGACTGGCGGTTCTGCTTGTTGGACAGGCCGGTGTCGTCATCCATGTCCTGATCGGCCGACAGGCGTTTGCCGCCCGGGCTCTTCGGCAAGCCGCCGGCAACATCGTTGGATTGATGCTGTCCCGGGAGGCCTTGCTGCTGGCTACCGGTTTGCGAACCGGAACGCTCCGTGCTTTGCTGGCCGACCTGCGAACCTTGCTGCTGCTTCGAACCGCCCAGGCCGCCCGACTGCTGCGATCCGCCAAGTCCGCCCGTATTTTGCGCGTCCGGCAGGCCGGTCGACTGGCGCGAGCCTGGCATGCCGCCCGACTGCTGCGATCCGCCCAGGGTGCCCGATTTGTTCGATTGATTCAGATTGTCTTTCTCGACTGTGCCGCCACGCGACGACGATTCCGATTTCTCGTTGGCGCCATTGCTGGATTGATTGTTCCCCTCGCTACGCTGGTTCGAGTTCATATGTTGATTCCTTTCCGAGTAGAGACAAACATAGGGTGGCACCCGCCACTTGCGGAGGGACGGGGTTAACGTCCAGTCCGTAAGCGGCGTTGCCAGGATTGGAATCATGCGCGTCCCTTCCCGGGTGATGTATCGGAACACGGTCCGAAACCGTGTAGGACAAATGCCCAGTGAAGCGAACCAGTAGTATCGGGGTATCGAGTACCAAGAGGACGTCGCCTGTTGTCCTACAAAGTGCATGCATCCAGTCCTATAGCCGCAGCGATGCGCGCTGCTAAGATGGATTTGCTTGATCGCTCATCGGCGTGCAGCTGATGGGGTCAGACAGAGGCAC
>NZ_JAVCWM010000053.1:0-10727 GCF_030846495.1 Massilia scottii
AAACGGCCAGTGCGAATTGCTGTATTTTGACGAATCAGGCTTCAGCCCAAACCCGCCTGTGCAATACGGGTGGACGCAGCTTGGCCAGTCGCGCACCGTGGAACCTCAAGCACACCGACAGCGTGTCAATGTACTCGGAGCCCTGCGTCACGGGGGCGAACTGGTGTGGACCACTCAGCAGCGGCCAACTGTGCGCGACGATGTCATCGCCTTCCTTGACCAGATAGCAGGACAACCGCACTCGGTACCCCCCATTGTGGTACTGGATAATGCCGCGATTCACAAAGGCGATGTCATGGAAAGCAAACGCCGGAAGTGGGCAAGGCAAGGGCTTCACCCATATTACCTGCCGCCCTACAGCCCGGAACTGAACCGCATCGAAATTTTGTGGAAACATGCCAAGTATTTTTGGCGCCGTTTCGTCAGCCTGAACGGAGCTGGGTTACTCGATGAAATTGAGTCACTGATGAAAGGTTTCGGAGCCGAATTTAGGATAAATTTTGCGGGACTACTTAGGTCGAGGCGCTGCTGCAATGGAATGTGAAGGATCTGCATACCCTCGATTTAACCAGCGATATACCCAACTGAATAGGCTGGGGTTCGTGGAGCACTTACACGAATGGGGCACACGGACACCACCATCATCACCAAAACACATGGCTAATGGATCAGGTCAGGTCCGGAGGAGCACAGGCGCAAACGACTACTTAAGATGTACGCCCGTGCCGGGCAGTAATCTTAAATGCAGATTATCTGATGATTTTTGAATTGACGAAGACGGACGAACAGATGACTTTGCATGCCTGTTCAAATCTGGGCACTACCCCAAACTTGCCCCAGCGCCGTTTTAAAATCAGATGGGCCTGTTGTAAGGCCCTGATTTTAAATCAAATCTAATGGTGGGAAGTGCAAGTTTCGAACTTGCGACCCCTGCAGTGTGAATGCAGTGCTCTACCCCTGAGCTAACCTCCCGAAGCGGGGCGTATTATGACATACGTTTCGCGAAACGTCACGCTTCTGCGTAATTTCTCCAAATACAGTTCCCCTTGACCGCCTTGTCCAGCCCGCCAAGCACGCTTTCGTGCTCTGCCAGCTCGTCCGCGCTGGCAGCCAGCACGATCACCTCGGCCAGCGCCACCGCTTCCAGGGTGCCGCCGCTGCCGGCCGACTCATCCTCTTCATCCATCGACAGGCTGTTCTGCCCGCGCGTCATCGACAGATACACATCGGCCAGCAATTCGGCATCGAGCAGCGCGCCGTGCAGCTTGCGGTGCGCGTTCGAGACGCCATAGCGGTCGCACAGCGCATCGAGCGAGTTGCGCTTACCGGGATGCATCTCCTTGGCATTGACCAGGGTATCGATCACCCCGCTGCAATGCTCGGTAAACGTCGGCAGTCCGAGCAGCTTGAACTCGTTATTCAAAAAACCCAGATCGAACGGCGCGTTATGGATGATGACTTCGGCGCCCTGGATGTACTCGCGCAATTCCTGGGCAATCTCGGCGAATTTCGGCTTGTCGCGCAAAAACTCCGTGGTCAGGCCGTGCACCGCCAGCGCGCCCTCTTCCGAATCGCGCTCCGGATTGATGTAACGGTGGAAGTTATTCCCCGTCAGCATACGGTTGTGCAATTCGACGCAGCCGACCTCAATGACGCGGTCGCCCGTGCGGGGATTGAGGCCGGTGGTTTCGGTATCGAGGACAATTTGGCGCATGGCAGTCTGGGTAATAAGTGAAACAAGGCGCGCAGTATAACAAACCGGGCGCGCGGCCAGCGACGCACGCTCAGCGGCGGACGGTCTCGACCCCGCGGTTGGCGAGCACGTCGGCCCGCTCGTTGCCCGGATGGCCATTGTGCCCGCGCACCCATTTCCACTCCACCGCGTGCTGCGCCTGCGCCAGGTCGAGCGCCTTCCACAGGTCTTCATTCTTGACCGGTTCTTTCGCCGCGGTTTTCCAGCCGCGCGCCTTCCAGCCGTGGATCCATTCCGAAATGCCCTTCTGTACATACTGGCTGTCGGTATGCAGCACCACTTCGCACGGACGCGTGAGGATGCTCAGCGCCTCGATCACGGCGCGCAGCTCCATGCGGTTGTTGGTGGTATTGAGTTCGCCGCCACAGATTTCCTTCTCGTGGCCGTCGGCCACCAGCAAGGCACCCCAGCCGCCGGTGCCGGGATTGCCCTTGCACGCACCGTCGGTAAAAATCTCTACTTTACTCATCCTGGCTTTCTCTGCTTTCGCTGTCTTTACTTCCGATTAGTGGCGGGCACCGCCTGCGGCGCCGTCGCCGATTTTTTATTCCAGGCAGGACCGATCATGGTCATGCCCTTGACGCGCTTGATCGCATGCACCATGTACACCGCGCCCAGATACGGCCACCAGCGCTGCCCGGCCGGCTCCATGAAGGCATAGCGCTCGATCCACTGCGCCGTGCGGCAAGGCGGCGCATAGCAGCCGAAATGGCTGCGGCTCACGCCCAGATTGAGCAATTTTAACCAGTCTTTCATACGTGGCATAGAAATGAATTCGCCCGCCACCGGCAAATAGGCAGAGCGCGTCACGCGTCTGAGCCCCTGGCGCAAGCCCCACAAACTGGCCGGATTGAAGCCGCAGATGATCAGCTGGCCCTCGGCAATGAGCACCCGTTCGACCTCGCGCAGCACCTGGTGCGGCTCGGCCGCAAATTCGAGCACGTGCGGCATCACCACCAGGTCCAGGCTTTGCGAAGCGAACGGCAGCTCGGCGAAATCGAGCGCCACGGCAATCTGGCGCTTGCCCGCGCCCAGCGCCACCTGCTCGCGCGACGAGGTGCGCGTGGCCGCCTGCCACTTGTTGGGCATGCGGCTGGCGGCCAGCGCATCGATCTGCGGCAAGCCGATCTGCACCGCGTTGTAGCCGAAGATATCGGCCGTCAACTCGTCGAGGCAAGCCTGTTCCCACGCGCGCACGTAAGCGCCTGCCGGCGTCTGCAGCCAGTCATCGAGCGCTATAATGGATTTTTCGGATGCCGCGCTATCCATGCCTACCCCTTTGCCGACACCTTCACTATGACGTATCCGACGCCCCGCCCCTTGAGCGTGCTCGCCGTCCCCGCGTTCAAGGACAATTACCTGTGGCTGATCCACGATGGCGTGCACGCCGCCGTGGTCGACCCCGGCGACGCCGCGCCCGTCATCGCGGCCCTGGCCGCGCATCATCTCACGCTCACCGCCATTTTACTCACCCATCATCATGCTGACCACATCGGTGGCGTAGCGGGACTGCTCGCGCATGCGCAGGTCCCAGTGTACGGCCCGCGCGCCGAAAGCATCGCCACGGTCAGCGTGCCGCTCGGCGAGGGCGACCTGGTCGAGGTGCCCGGCCTGGCACTGGCCCTGCGCGTGCTGGAGGTGCCCGGACACACCCTGGGCCACATCGCCTACCTGCGCGAGGGAGCCGGCCAACACTGGCTGTTCTGCGGCGACACCCTGTTTGCCGGCGGCTGCGGGCGCCTGTTCGAAGGCACGCCCGAGCAGATGCGCACGTCCCTCGCGCGTTTTCTCGCCCTGCCGGACGACACGGCCGTCTATTGCGCCCACGAATACACCCTGGCCAACCTGCGCTTCGCCGCCGCGGCCGAACCGGCCAACGCGCAGATCGCCCAGCGCATCGTGCTTGAAAGCGCCAAACGCGCGCGCGGCATCCCGACCCTGCCCTCGACCATCGGCCTGGAAAAAGCCACCAACCCTTTCCTGCGCGACCGCCATCCCGACATCGTCGCCAACCTGGTTGCCCTGGGCAAACTGGACCCGCACGGGCCGCCGCAAGCCGCCTTCGCCGCCCTGCGCACCTGGAAAAACACGTTCTGATAAACATCAAACGTCTGTTAAATGCCACGCCAGCACAGTTGATGTAAAGACAGCACACTCAAGGCGCCAGAACTCGGCTAAGATATTCCACAAAGAAACAGTGTGAATAATCACATGCCGAGACGACACCCAAGCGCGGCCCACCAGCCCGAAGCAGCGATAGCGCAACCGCGCCGTCGCGTCCATGGCCGGGCGCCGCGCCATCGATAAGCTTGCGCCGCCCGCTCCGCACAGGCGCGCACTGCTGCTGCGCCTGTGCGCCGCGCTGGCCGCCCCCCTCGCGCCGCATGCGCCGCTGCACGCGCAGACCCTCTTCACGAGCGAGCCTGCCGCGCCGGGCCCGGTCGCGGTACTTTATCCCGACCTGCCCGACCCGGTGCGCAAAGTGTTCACCGACATCATCGGCGGCATCGAAGAACAGATGCGCCAGCGCGTACAGGCCTGGCCGCTCGCTCCCGCACACGACCCGGCCGACCTGGGCGCGGCGCTCAAACGCCAGGGCGTGCGCGTGGTCATCGCCCTCGGCCGCCAGGGCCTCAAGGCCGCCGAGACCCTCGACCCCGGGCTCGGCCTGGTGGTCAGCGGCATTTCCTCCTTGCCCGAGCGCGACCGGCACACCGGCATCTGCCTCAGTCCCGACCCGGCCCTGCTGTTTGCCCGCCTGCGCAGCCTCGCGCCAGGCGTGCGCCGCGTCATCGTCGTCTACAACCCGCAGCACAACGACTGGCTGCTGCGGCTGGCGCGCGACGCGGCCCGCCTGCACGGGATCGAACTGGCGCCGCTCGAAGCGCCCGACCTGGCCACCGCCGCGCGCCTCTACCAGAACGCTTTCGCCGCCGCCGACAACCGGCGCGATGCCATCTGGCTACCCACCGACGCCACCACGGTCGACGAAACCACCATCCTGCCGCTGGTGCTGCGCGAAGCGTGGAACCGTGCCTTGCCGGTCTTTTCCAGCAGCTTCCTGCATGTGCGGAAAGGCGCCCTGTTCGCGCTCTACCCGAACAACATCGAACTCGGACGCAACCTTGGCAATCTTGCCACGGCCGTGATGGCGGGCGAGCCGCCGCCGCGCGGGCTGCTGCCCCTGCGCGATGTGTACGCCGCCCTGAACCTGCGCACCGCCAGCCATCTGGGCATCGCGGCCGGCCCGGCTGTCCAGCGCGGCTTCCAGTTCCTGTATCCGGAACCGTGAGAGTGGTTTTTTGTTAGTTTCTCAAAATTCTTTCTTTCTGGCTACTTCCAGTAACGTATACTGCAGCCTGGTGTGTGCCCACATGCGTGGCTGCTTGCAAATTAACCGGACCACGCGTCCCCGCTGTACGCAATGACTACACTTTTTTTCAACGCTCGCCGTCGGCCGCGCGCGCCGTTTGGCGCGCCCGCGCTGCTGTTGATGCTGCTGGCCGGACCGGCGCCGCGTGCCATCGCCGACGATCTCGCGCCGGCCACGGCGCAGGCGGCCGGCCTGCTGGAGCGCTACGACGGCGGCGGGCAATACGGCATGCTGCCGATTACCGCCTCCCAGCTCGAAGACCAGCTGCGCCGCCCCGAGCTGCAAGCGTCGGTCGGCAAGGGCACCATCGCGGTGCTCTATCCGAACGTGTCGGAGCCGTTTCGCGGTGCCTTCATCGGCATGATCCAGGGGATCGAAGAGCGCACCCGCCTGCGCGTGCGCAGCTATGCGGTCGATGCGCGCTTCGACGCGGCCGACCTCAATGCGCAGCTCAAGCGCCACGGCACCAGGGTCGTCATCGCGCTCGGACGCCAGGGCCTGAACGTGGCCGCGGCGCTCGACAGCGATATCGAGGTGCTGGTGGGCGGCGCCCTGCTGCTGTCGGACGCCGAGATCGCCAACCTGAACGGCATCAGCCTCACCCCCGATCCGGCGCTGCTGTTTGCGCGCCTGCGCGCACTGCTGCCCGACGCCCGGCGCGTGATCGTGGTGTACGACCCCAAAAAAACCGAATGGCTGCTGCGCATCGCGCGCGAGGCGGCGCGCGGACAGGGCCTGGAACTGGTGTCGCACGAAGCGCGCGACCTGGGCCAGGCCGCCCAGCTTTACGCCACCTTGTTCAGCAGCGCCGACAGCCGCCGCGACGCCGTCTGGCTCCCGCACGACACCACCACGGTCGAAGAAGGCACCCTGCTCCCGCTGATCCTCAAGCAAGCCTGGAACAGCGGCGTGCCTATCTTTTCCAGCAATGTGCTGCACGTGAAAAAAGGCGCCCTGTTCGCCATGAGTCCCAACAACGTGGAGCTGGGCCGCTCGCTGGCCAGTTCCGCCGAAGGCGCCATCGCCGGGGAGCGCAGGAAAGGCGTGCAGCCGCTACGCGAACTGCACACCGCCATCAACCTGCGTACCGCCAGCCATATGGGCCTGAACATCGGCTACCAGCAGCAGCGTACCTTCGACCTTATTTATCCGGAGCCCTGAGTAGATGTTCCATGACTTCCTTCGCCGCACCGGGTTTCGCCGCCAACTGACAGTCATCGTCTCCGCCGCCATTCTTGGCCTGGCGCTGTTTTCCTCGCTGATGAATTCCTGGGAAGCGCGCACCCGCATGCGCGACTACTTCCTCGAACAGGGCGAGCGCATCGCCGAAAACCTGGCGCGCCAGAGTACCCTGGCGCTGCTGTATCACTCGCCCGAAAACGCGCAGGATGTCGTTGCCACCACCCTCACCTTCCCCGATGTGCTCAGCGTGCAGATCAGCGACACGCGCCGCCAGGTGCTGCTCTCGAAAAGCCAGAGCGGCGCCGCGCCGGCCGGGCCGCTGGCGCCCGTCTCGCCCATACCCCAGGCGCGCCTGGCCGATGAAACCTCGCAGGCCTGGCACTTCACCGCGCCGGTGTTCGGCGGCCAGGGTCTGGCCTCGCCGTTCGACCTGCAGGAGCCGCCCAAACAGCTGCTCGGCCACGTCCATGTGGCCATCGCCAAGGATACGCTGAACCGCCTCACGCTGTCGCTAGTGGTGGGCAACCTGATCGTCACGCTGTCGTTCGCCGCCATCCTGCTGGCCATCGTGCGCCTGCTCACGCGCCACATGATCAACCCGCTCCATGCGCTCTCGCGCCTGATGCAGCGCGCCGAAGCGGGCGAATCGGGCATGCGCGCCGCCCCGGCCGGCCCGCGCGACCTGATCGACATGGCGCTCGCCTTCAACAAGATGATGAACGTGCTCGAACAGCGCGAAGCGGAACTGAAGGACTCGCGCGACGCCGCCGTCAGCATGGCGCTGGTCAAGGCGCAGTTTGCCGCCACCGTCAGCCATGAAGTGCGCACCCCGCTCAATGGCGTGGTCGGCATGCTCGACATGCTCAAGGAAATGAGCCTGAACAAGCGCCAGGCCGAATGCGTGGACGTGGCCTGGAATTCCTCGCGCACCCTGATCGAACTGATTAACAACATCCTGGACTTCTCCAAAATGGAAGCGGGCAAGCTCTCGCTCGAAGAAGTCGATTTCGACCTGCGCACGCTGCTCGAGGAAGTCATCGAACTGGTGGCCAAACAGGCGCAGGTGCGCGATGTCGAACTGGGCTACCTGCTCGGCGCCGGCGTGCCGCAATGCGTCAACGGCGACTCGCTGCGCCTGCGCCAGGTGCTCATCAACCTGCTCGGCAACGCCGTCAAGTTCACCGAGCATGGCGAAGTGGCGGTCAGTATCGCGCTGGCCGATGGGCCCGAGTACGGACTGCGCTTCGAGGTGCGCGACACCGGTATCGGCATGAGCGCCGACCAGCAGCAGCACCTGTTCCAATCCTTCGCCCAGGCCGACCCGTCGACCACCCGCAAATACGGCGGTACCGGCCTTGGCCTGGCCATCTGCAAGCAGCTGGTCGAACTGATGGGAGGCGCCATCACGGTCGACAGCGCGCTCGGCGAAGGTACCGCCTTCACCTTCAACATCGTCTGCAAGGCCGCGCTGCAGGAACTGCCGGAACCGGCCCACACGGAACTGGCCGGCCTGCGCACGATCGTGGTCGACGACAGCCAGATCGTGCGCAGCTTCGTGGCCCAGACCATGCAGCGCCACGGCATCGACTGCCACGTCACGCGCTGGGGCGGCGAAGCGCTGCTGCAGCTGAAGGTCGGCGCCATGGAGGCGCGTCCGTACGCCATCGTCATGATGGATATCGGCGCCCTGGACGATGACGGCAACGACCTGGCGGGGAGAATCGCCACCGATTCACCCGGCACGCTGGTGCTGATCCTCGACCGCTTCGGCACGCCCTCGGGCGGCACCCTGGTCGACGGCCATCCCTCGCTCGGCAAGCCGCTGCGCGAAGACCGCCTGCTGCAGGCGCTGAAGGACTTGCTGGCCGGCGCCAGGGCGCCCGCGCTGGCCATGGCCAGCCAGCTGGCCGCGCCGCCGCGCACCTCGTTTCGCATCCTGGTGGCCGAAGACAACCGCACCAACCAGATGGTCGCCGCCGGCATGCTCGCCATGAACGGCTGCGCCTGCGAATTTGCCGCCAACGGGCGCGAAGCGCTGGAAGCGGCCCGCAACGGCAGCTTCGACCTGATCCTGATGGATTGCAGCATGCCGGAAATGGACGGCTACGAAGCGACCGCCCATATCCGCGCCTTCGAACAAGGCAGCGGCCGGCGCACGCCGCTGGTCGCCATGACCGCCAACACCCAGCGCGGCGACGCCGAAAAGTGTCTCGCCGCCGGCATGGACGACTACCTCGCCAAGCCGATCACCCTGTTCGAACTGCGCCAGAAGCTCGATCGCTGGCTGCCGCGCGGCGAGGCGTCGCCCGGCGAAGAGCCGCCCAGTGCGCCCGCACCGGGCGCGCACGCCGGCGACAGCGGCGAGAGCCCGATCGACCAGGCCATGTTCGTCAAGCTGCGCGAGATCATGGGAGCGTCGCTGGCCCAGGCCATCAGCCCCTTCCTCGAAGACACGCCGCAATATCTGCTCGACCTGGAAGCGGCGGCCCACGGCGGCGACTGCGACACCGCGCGCGCCAAGGCGCATGCAATCAAGGGTTCCTCCGGCAATCTGGGTGCCACCCACCTGGCGCAGCTGGCCAAGGAAGCCGAAGACCACGGCATCGCCGGGCGCCCCGAACTGATCGTGCCGCTGCTGCCGCGCCTGCGCGTGGCCTACAACGCGGTGGCCAGCGCGCTCGCGCTTGAAGTGACCGGCGACGACAGCGCCGGCCAGGGCAGCGGCGACGACGTGCCGCAAGTGCTCATCGTCGACGACGACCGCAGTACCCGCAGCACCTTGCGCTACACCTTGCAGCGCGATGGCTTCAAGGTCGAAGAAGCGGCCGACGGCGCCCAGGCCCTGACGATGCTCAAGCGCTTCCAGCCCGACGTGGTGCTGATGGACGCGGTCATGCCCGTGATGGACGGCTTCACCGCCTGCGCGCGCATGCAGGAACTGCCCGGCGGCAGCAGCATTCCGGTGCTGATGATCACCGCGCTGGAAGACAATTCCTCGGTCGAGCGGGCCTTTGCGGCCGGCGCCAGCGACTATATTCCGAAGCCGATTCACTACGCGGTGCTGTCGCAGCGCGTGCGCCGCATCATCGAAGCGAACCGCGCCGAGAAGCGCATCCGCCACCTGGCCTTCAACGACTTGCTGACCGGGCTGCCGAACCGCACCCTGTTCTTCGACCTGCTCGGGCAAGCGGTCGACCAGGCGCGCGTGAACAAGACACAGCTGGCGGTGCTGTTCCTCGACCTGGACCGCTTCAAGTACGTCAACGACAACCTCGGGCACGACGTCGGCGACCGCCTGCTGGTGGCGGTGGCCCAGCGCGTGCGGCGCGCGGTGCGCAGCATCGACATGGTGGCGCGCCTGGGCGGCGACGAATTCACGATCGTCCTGGGCGACGTCGACGGACCGGCGCCGGCGGCCGCCGCGGCGCAGACCATCTGCCGCGTGCTGGCCGCGCCATTCCAGATCGACGGCCACGATATTTTCGTCACCAGCAGCGTCGGCATCGCCATGTATCCGTTCGACGGACTCGATGTCCCGACCCTGGTCAAGCGCGCCGACAGCGCCATGTACCGCGCCAAGAAGACCAATACCGGCTTCCAGTTCTACGAAGCGTCGATGGAACAGGCCATTTCGGAGCACGTGCGCCTGGAGAGCGACTTGCGGCGCGCGCTCGAGCGCAACGAGCTTGAAGTGTTTTACCAGCCGCAGGCGCGCTTCGACAACCAGCGCATCGTCGGCATGGAAGCGCTGGTGCGCTGGAAGCACCCGACCCGCGGCATGGTGCCGCCGGTCGAATTCATCCCGCTGGCGGAAGAAACCGGGTTGATCAATCCGCTGGGCGAATTCGTGCTGCGCACCGCGTGCGCGCAGCTCAAGGCGTGGATCGACCAGGGCTTGCCGCCGATGCGGGTGGCGGTCAACCTGTCGGTGCGCCAACTGCTGCAAAAGAATTTTGCCGACACGGTGGAAGCGGTGCTGGTGGCATCGGGCCTGCCGCCGGACCTGCTGGAGCTGGAGATCACCGAGAGCACCCTGATGGAACACGCGCAGGATACGCTCAAGGCCCTGCACCGCCTGCGCGGACTGGGCGTGCGGCTGTCGATCGACGATTTCGGCACGGGTTATTCATCGCTGTCGTACCTGAAGCGCTTCCCGGTCGACATCATCAAGATCGACCGTTCGTTCGTGGCCGACGTGCCGCACGACGCCGACGACGCAGCCATCATCGCAGGCATCATCGCGCTGGCGCACAGTTTGAGGCTGGAAGTGGTGGCGGAAGGGGTGGAGACGCAAGCGCAGCTCGACTACCTGCGCGCGCAGCGCTGCGATCTGCTGCAAGGGTGGTACCTGGCGCCGGCGATGCCGGCGGAGCAGTTTGCGGAGTTGATCATCAAGCGCGAAGCGATGGCGCTGCGCGC
>NZ_JAVCWM010000054.1:0-9972 GCF_030846495.1 Massilia scottii
GCTAGCTAAAGGAGATGACCATGGCTACAAACAACCAAGGCAACAAGCAAAGCGGCAGTCCGGGGAGCAAGGGCACCAGCAACCGCGGGTTTGCATCGATGGATCCCGAGCGCCAGCGCGAAATCGCCAGCGAAGGCGGCAAGGCCGCGCACCAGAAGGGGACGGCGCACGAGTTCACGTCCGAGGAAGCGCGCCGCGCGGGCAGCATGAGCCACGGCAACCGTCAGTCGGAGCAGGGCGGCACCCGGGCCGGGACCGACAATGCCGGCAGCGGCAACAAGCAGAGCGCGGGCGGCGGTAGCAAGGCAGGCACGGACAAGCCACGCTGAATCAGCAAGACCGTGACGGGGAGCGGCGGCTCCCCATTTTTGTGGGACGATTCGTACAGGCAGCCTGTGGGATGGGGTAGAATTGTTGCGCTAATTTAACAACCCAGAGGGATCCCGTCGTGAAACAAGCAGTCATCCGCCAAGTCAAGAGCATGTACCTGTCATGCGATCCCATCGGTAACCTCTTGCTGGCCAAGTTCTCTTTCGAGGGCGGCAAGGATGCCTGCGTGTTCATTCCCGCTTCCGTCGTGTTCTGGCTGCTGGCCCACTTGCCGGTGAACCAGGATCCGGAATTGCTGCCACCGCCAAACCTGCCGCATGTGCTTCCCGAAGACTGGGACGACGTGGTCAATCCGCGCGTGCTCAGCGTGCAGTGCAAGCAGTTCGACGATGCCATCCGCATGACGATGGAACTGGACCGCACGGCCAACCTGACGGTGCTGCTGAATCGTTCGAATGTGGAACTGATGCGCCAGATGATGGAAGGGTACCGCGGCAACCTGATGGACCTCGGTTTCTAGCCGCTCGCGCTGGTGTTGCCCGCCCACAAGCGGGCAGCATTTCGGTATGATGCTCTTCTTTGAGAACCGAAGAGAAGGATCTGCCATGCCCATTAAAATCAGCCAGCATTTCGATTCCGGCGCCATTGACGTCGTGCAAGCCGAGCAAGCCGGCCAGATCGACCTGAACCTGCGCTCGGACTCGCACGCCGACATCCACCAGTGGTTCCACTTCCGCCTGCAGGGCGCGCGCGGGCAGGCATGCACGATCCGCTTCCTGAACGCCGGCCAGGCGACCTACGCCGCCGGATTCGAGGGCTACCAGGTAGCCGCCAGCTACGATACCGAAAACTGGTTCCGCGTGCCGACCGCCTTCGACGGCCAGGTCATGACCGTGACCCACACGCCCGAGCTCGACAGCGTGTATTACGCCTATTTTGAACCGTACTCGTGGGAACGCCACCTGCGCCTGCTGGGTGAAGTGGCGGAAAATCCGATTGCGCGCGTGCATGATATCGGCAGCACCGTCGACGGCCGCGACATGAACATGGTGGTGATCGGCAATCCTGCTGCCGAGAAGAAAATCTGGGTCATCGCGCGCCAGCATCCGGGCGAAACGATGGCTGAATGGTTTATCGAAGGCATGATGGACGCGTTGCTCGACAACGCCAGCCCGATCTCGCGCAAGCTGTTGCAGCGCGCGGTGTTCTACATCATTCCGAACATGAATCCGGACGGCTCCGTGCGCGGCAATTTGCGCACCAACGCGGCCGGCGCCAACCTGAACCGCGAGTGGATGACACCGTCGCTGGAACGCAGCCCGGAAGTGCTGTGCGTGAAGCAAAAGATCCACGAAGTCGGCTGCGATATGTTCTTCGACATCCATGGCGATGAAGCGCTGCCGTACAACTTTGTGGCCGGCAACGAAATGTTGAACGACTTCACGCCGGAGCGCGCCGCGCTGCAAAAGTCGTTCATCGACAATTACATCGCGGCCAGCCCCGACTTTCAGAACGTGTATGGCTATGCGGCCAGCAAGTACAAGGAAGACATGCTGACCCTGGCGTCGAAGTACATCGGGCATACCTTCAAGTGCCTGTCGCTGACCCTTGAAATGCCGTTCAAGGACAATGCCGACCTGCCTGATTCGTACACCGGCTGGAACGGTGCGCGCAGCAGCGAGTTGGGCAAGGCGATCCTGCAGCCGATTCTCAAGGCGCTGGGCTGAGCATGGGCGTCGAGATCGAGCGCAAGTTTTTGCTCGCCGGCGACGCCTGGCGCGCGCTTGGCGAGCCGGTGCTGCTGCGCCAGGGTTATCTGTCCACCAATCCGGACCGCACCGTGCGAGTGCGCATCGAGGGCGACAGGGCCAGCATGACCGTCAAAGGGCGCAGCAAAGGCGCTACCCGCGGCGAGTGGGATTATCCGATTCCGCTGGCGGACGCAAATGAGCTGCTGGACCGCTTGTGCGAACAGCCGATTATCGAAAAATACCGGCGCCGGATCACGTTCGCGGGCAATGTGTGGGAAGTCGACGAATTTCTGGGCGCGAATGCGGGTTTGATGTTTGCCGAAATCGAACTGGCGTCGGAAGACCAGCAGTTCGATAAGCCGGACTGGATCGGCGAGGAAGTCACGCATGACCGCCGGTATTTCAATTCGAGCCTGATTACGTTGCCGTATTCGGCGTGGTAGGTGGTATGGAGAGGCGGGACAGGGCTTCGCTCAGGTGATGCCGATCAACGCTGTTACCTGTGCGATCCGCTCGGAGGCCTGGGTCGATGGGAGCCGAATTCCGGGAAGGCGGTGTTTCTGTGCCGTCCTTGCAAGTGTGGAGATAAGCCCTCCATGACGATCATCAGGGCGCAGAAGCGGAGCATCTCATGACCACAACGCGAAGGAACCGTAAGAACGTCGGTACGCATGTTTTTATTCGAATGTTGCCGTTATCAATGACGTCCAGGATGAGCCGTCATAGACCGTTGCGCCGTACCTGCCCGCAAGCAGCATTACTCCGTCCCCGATCGCCAGACTTCCCGAGCATGCCCGTACCTCGGCGGGTAAATCGGGTTCTATCAGTTTTCCGTTTTCAATCGTCCATATGCCATGGTCCGATGTGCACCAAACCCGATTGTCGAACCAGGCCATATCCTTGAACGGAATTGAGAGAGTTCCTTTGTAAATGAGCTCCCAGTTGCTTTCCCGCCCGCGCAATACCGAGCCGTTTTGCATCCCGATGTAAACAAGGCCGTCGCCACCGCAGCATATATTTTCCAGTACCATGTTGGTGGGGAGTGGGCAATGGTGCCATCGCTTTCCGTCCAAGCGCCACAAATCGCCCTGTCCGCCACCGCAGTAAATGTCTTCGGTATTGAAGCCATCAATCGCGTGGAATCCATCGTTATTGGTGCCATAGGTATTTCTCTCGGGGACTGGTAGGGTTTTTCTGTCTGCGACACTTTCCCATTGATCCGCTCCCAGGCGCCGGCATACAGCTCTCCAAGGACCGACCGCATACACCATGCCATCGATGGCGGATAACGCGTTCATCGACGTATAGAGGGGCATGTCAGAGTTGCCGTGAGGTATTGATGCCTCTACAGCGGGAGCTCCTCCCCCCAGTACGCCGACAGCACAATCTCTGGACACCATGATTGCCTGCTCCTTCGGGCGGGTTGACGCGGCTAGCCGAGCGCCTGCAAAACCGGTATAGGATCGCATTCCAAGATTTTTACCCGCAGGTTCATCTGTGAAATAGCTTAATAGCCTCTTATCTGAAGCGTTGCTGTCGGGGACGGCTTCAACAGCAAGAAACGAAAAAGCTGTCCGAGACCGGACGGCACAGTCATATATATAAAAGCCCCTGAAGTACTTATCGTATTCGTCGTTCGTCAACATATTAGTCCTTATCTGGAGGTATTACCTTCGTCTGCTGTACTGTTTTCACCTGATGCGTTACCGGGCTCGGTGATGCGCCGGCAGGACGCAGTGTTGACGTAAAATAGACGATTCGTCATTGTGCCTGTACCGGCCAAGGAGTCCGTTTCCATGTTTTCTCTTTCCCGTATTATTGCATCTGTGTTGGCTGGCGCTGCGCTGGTGCTGTCGCCCATGCAGGCGAGGGCGCTCAAGCCGGTTCCCAAGCAAAGCGTCGCTTTGCCGAATGCGCCGTTCTCGGTGTTGCCGGCAAAGGAAGTGATCAAGCGCTACAAGCTGGTGTCGCTGCTGAGTCCTCTTGCGAGAAAGAGCGAAGATACACTCAGTGAGTTCGCCGAGGTCGAGAAGGCGATCGTTTTTGAGGGGAATGTCACACTCGACGAAAACATCAACATTCTTCATATTGCATCCAAAAAGACGCTCTCCAAAAAGACGCTCTCGACATTCGAGGATGCGCTGCTTGAAAGTGACCGTCTGATCGTGGTCAATGGCGACCTTGATTGCCGCGGGCTGGATACCGGCATGATGCACGGGGTATTTGTGCTTGGTAATGTCAACTGCGAAACCGTCTCTCTCGGCATGGCGCATTTTTACGTCAAGGGTAATCTCGTAGCGCGCAAATATTTGCTTGGCAGTGCGGAAGACGATGAGGGTTATGGCAATGAAGGGGAGCAGCAGGTGCGGGTGGACGGCACGGTGTCCGCGCCAAAGGTCAGGACCTGGCACTTCGGGCTGGGGCATCTAAAATTTGCCAAGAACTCGGCCGAGGAAGTGCTCGTGGAGCAGGAGGACCGGCAGTCGTCCGGACCGTGCAACAGGGACAAGGACTGTTAAGCGCTAGCAGGGGCGGGCTCAAACCGGTCCATCCACAGTTTGGCGGCCATCACGGATAGCGTGCTGGCGGCGCAGCCCCAGGCGATGTCGATTAACGCCACGCCGAGAGGCCAGTCGCGCAGGGTCGCCAGGTTGGTCAGGTCGTAGGTGGCATAGGCGACCGTGCCGAACAGCGCAGCTGCGGTCAGGGTGGTGCGCATGGTGCGGCGCGGGCCATTGGGGGCGAGAGCGAAGAACATCAGGCCGACCGCATACAGCAGGTAAAAGGCGATTGCCGGCCCGAAGCGCGGCTCTGCAGCCATGAGGTGGCCGATGCCGTCGGCGTAGATCGATTTGGCGATAAAACCGAGCCACAGTACATCCAGCAGGACCATCCCGGCAATGAGAATCAGATAGGGAATCAGCAGTTTGCGCATGGTGGACTTTGGTGGGGAAAGTACAGCCGAGCATACGCGTTTCCATCAGGTGATGCCGCGCCGGACACGCTGCGCACCACTGTACTCACCCGGCCCGGTGGAACGACATGCTGTCGTCCGCACCGGGCGCATTTCAGGCGTTTAATCGACTGATTTCAGAAGCGGTCAAATGCCCGCTTTGTCACAACCTCCAGCGCCTTGATGTCGCTTTCGACGGCGGCACGGTTAGGCGGCGTGTAGATCATCATGACGTGGGTGCCGTTCTTTACAAAATTGATCGACATCGCCGTGTTGGCCGGTGCCTTGCATGCAAACGATGCGTGGGCATTGGCGCCCAGTTGCGGCAACTGCACCACGGTGCAGATCTTTTTGGAAGACGCCATGATGTTGCCCAAGGATTCCTTGGTGCCGTGCTTGCTGGTCATGCCAACCAGGGCCGAGCCGCCGGGATTGGCCGAGGCGATGCAGTGGTTCGCCGCAAGGCGCTGGACGGTCGGCTTGCCCTTGCCGAGGAGCGTTGTCACTTCGGCGGCGGTGAACCATTCGCATTCGCCGTACGATTGCGCTGCGTTATCTTTTTTGCCGCTGCCGATGCGGCCGAGCGTGAGGATGGATTCTGCGACGTTGTCATCGATCTTGCCGTTGGCGCGGTAACTGATTACGAACAGGGAATCGCCTTGCAGGGAGATGAAGCCCGCCTCGCCAGGGTTGGCATCTTTTGCGCTCATGCCGAAATACGCTTCCTGGCCGACGGCAGGGGTGCTGGCATTGCGTTTCAGGGCGGCGAAGGTGGTGGCCTTGTAGCTGTCATAAATGGCTTTTGCTTCCGACGCTTTCGGACGCTTTTGGACGGTGGCGGTCATGCTGCCGCCATTGCTCAGCGAAAAGGAGCACATGCCGGACGGGTCGGCGAAATCCATGCGGGCCTTGGGATCGTTGAAGGCCTTGATGACGTCTGCCTGGGGGATCATTGGGCATTCGGCGGCTGCGTAGGCATAGCTGCTTGTAAAGACCGAGGCGGCTATGGCAGCGAGGGTTGCGAGCTTTGAGTTGTTCATTTTTACCTTTTTTGGTTATGGGGGAGTAAAACGATTTTTTCATGTATCAGGCGCCGCGAAATGAATGTGCAGTTCACCTATGGAAGCGCTGATTGAATTAGCACTTCCATAGATAAGGGCGTGCTGGAATTCCAATTCACCATTTTCTAATGGCAATTTGAGATATATTACAGTAAGCGCGGCTCCGGACTCACATGTTGTGAGGTGATCTGGCGGTTGGTTTATTCCGACGCCCAATCTTCGGATATAAGCCGCGATCGAATTCCCGGATCGATAAGAAGATTTTTATCTTCATAAACGAGCGGTTCTATGGGTTTAACGCGCAGCGCAGATGCACTGTCCAGAAATGCAGACGATACCAATCTATCACCGTCATAGACTAGCATCATCGGTAAATTTTCGGGCAGGTAGTCCCCTAGAAATTGCGCATGATCTTCCACGTCAAGCCAGAGCCAAATCTCGTCGGCCTTGGCACTTGCAGCCAATGAATCGAAGTCTGGACGAATCGTTCTGCATCGGGTACACCACGCCTCGGCGCCGACGACGATCAGAAGGCGGGAGCCAGGCAACTGCAAACGTTTTGCTAAAATACCGGCATCATTCCAGGGATCAAGTATTTGGCTCATGTAATCCCTCCAAGTGCATCAGTTCCTGTAGCTGATCTATGGTTTTTATCTGAATAGCTGCTGGAGCCCGGACAGAAACGAAAAAATCCGGATCCAGGGATTGAAGATGCTGAGAGGCAATGCTGCGAACAGCTTGACTGCCCGATTCCATGATATCTAGCATAGACCTGAGCGTAACCACATTCCCGTTCAAGCAGCGCTGCCGCGGATAATGTGTTATGTGATAATCAGAAACAACTGCGCTGTTGGGCAGGGGGAGGCCAAAGTCATCATCGATCGGGACAGCTTTGAGAGCGGAATCGGCGGAGGATGGTTCCTCCATAATGAGCCCGAATGCGACAAGATCCACGCCGGTGATAACCTGCCATACCCAGCCGGCGTAGCGCGCCGTTCGCGGATCTGCCATGCGCTGTGTAACAAACCCGAGATGTTCGGTGTCACCATGGTAGGCCACGAAACGCAGCGCACTCCGTGCAGGCATTACGCGCAGAATTTCGGATATCTGACTACTACCAGGTGTAACCATCCATGCCAGATGCTCTACCCATCGGTTAAGGCGTCGTTTCGCTTGGTTGGCATACCATCCAGTGGCTTGGTTTAACACGGCCACTTGACTCACGATAGATTGCCATAACGTTTCGGTGCTCTGAATGGTAAGGCCTTCGTTGATTTGTTCACTTGGACGGGAACGATAAGCGCCCCTTTTGGCAAGCCGTGCAACCGCAATTGCGGCTTGGGCACGAACGGAAAAATCTGGATCCTTCAGTGCATCTTTCAAGCGTTCCTTGATATCCTCATCATCATCGTAGTTTGCGGCGACGCGGCACGCCGCTGCCCGCACATGGGCGTCGGAGCTCGTCAAAAATTCATGTAGCGGCATCCGAATCCATGTATCACCGTTCGCCGACGATACGCTGGATGTAATTTGGCTGCTGATCAGACTAAATGCACGAAGCGCAGCGACTACCGTGACCGGCCGGCTATCGTGTTCTGTCCACCGTTCAATCACATTGCGAGCTATATGGTTCGGAACCCACGCAAGCGCGCTGATGACACCACGCAGCAGCTCATCCGGGCGCGCCTGGACTTTAGCAACCAGTGCCTCTAACTCCGCCGCTTCCCCTGTTGTGAAAGCAACATACGCGCAAGCAAACGCTTCGCCTGGTTTCTTCCATCGTTCGAGCATCGCCATGGCAATCGGCCAAGCGCCGACGCCGGCGACCTCGATTCCGTCAAGATGCGCTTGTAACGTAGCATTAAAACGGTTGAGGTCCGAGAGGTGAAGCCTGGGCGAGCGGTCCGAAACGTCATTTTGAGACCAGTAAAAAGCAGTGTCCTCAACGTGCCTGCGTACCATTGCCGGAATGACATTCTGATTTTTCTGTAGGCGCATGCGAGAGTGATTAAAATAGATTGTTAAAAAAACATGAGAAATGCCATCAGATATGCAGGCCACGTGCAACCATGATTTTCGTAGGATGTACGGCCAAACTCCGTCCGCTGCTTTATCTGGAATGAATTGTAGTTCAAGGAAAATCAAACGCGCTGAATAGTCTTCTCCATCCGGTCCCGTCATTCAGGCACGCGCCGTAAGGTCCGGCAGTCAATAAAAATTTTCCATCCTGGCTAAGGTCCAGACGACCCCCGTTGGTTGGATTTGGCGCGTCCCTTTCAACGCTTTGTAAGGGGACGACCTCTTTTTTCTTCGAATCGATTGTAAAAATGCCTTGTTGAGCACCAAGATATAATCGGTCATTGAACCAGACAGCATCAACCGGTTGATGTCCGGGGGTAATGTCTGCAATGGCAATCCGTTTCCAACTGTCAGTTCGACCCGCCCATACACTTCCGTTCATTTCCGTTATGTAGACGAGTCCGTCGCCAGCGCAACAAACCGATTGCAAATACGCGTTAGTGGGTAACGGGCAGTTATGCCACTTGACGCCGTCAAAGCGCCAGACATCGCCTTCACCTCCAACGGCGTACACGTCGCTGGCAGAAAATGCACTGAGGTCGACAAAACCGAATTCGTCCGAATAAATGTTGCCCTTCAGAACTTCGGAAGGAATAGGGAGTCCTTTAGATTCTTTTCCGAGTTCAATCCATTGGTCAATGCCGATGCGTCGATAAATCTTGCGATAATCACCTAAAGCATAGATCTGGCCCGCAGCTCGCACAACTTTCTTGACTATCCCTATCCCTCCGCCATATGTCGACATGTCAATGACCTCGTCTATCGGTTTTTCGTCATCCATACGCAGCGTGGTAACCGAGAAGACTTTACTCGCTGTGTCGACTGCCACGTATTCTATAGGATTATCGCGGACGGCAAGTGTGGTAAAGCCGTACCTGTCGCTTTGAATACAGGAGAATCGATCTTCCAATGGTTTGTCTATGGCCATGGTCAAAAATCGCGTGAGTGGTAGTATGTCACGATCATCCTTTTCCTCAACCAATATAAATCCAAAACCATGTTCTCTTAAGATTGCGCAATCATAGAAAGTGAAACCTTTTACTATTTTTTCCCAAAGCGGCTGGTCGAAGAGTGTATTCATCTATTTCGTCTGCATTGTTAATGGCATCGATAGTACGACTTGCTTTCGGTACGCCGTCGCGTTGTCCGTATACGTTTCCGGCATTGAATCGCGCGGAAACGTATCACGGCCTTTATCGTCGTTTGGCTGGTCGCTGAGTTATTGGCGGTGAAACCAGCTTCGTCCGTCGTTTTAGACGGAATGAATTGTAGTTCAAGGAAAATCAAACGCGCTGAATAGTCTTCTCCATCCGGTCCCGTCATGCAGGCACGCGCCGTAAGGTCCGGCAGTCAATAAAAATTTTCCATCCTGGCTAAGGTCCAGGCGACCCCCGTTCGTTGGATTTGGCGCGCCCCTTTCAACGCTTTGTAAGGGGACGACCTCTTTCTTCTTCGAATCGATTGTAAAAATGCCTTGTTGAGCACCAAGATATAATCGGTCATTGAACCAGAAAGCATCAATCGGTTGATGTCCAGCGTTAATTTCTGCATTGGCCACCCGTTTCCAACTGTCGGTTCGACCCGCCCATACACTTCCGTTCAGTTCTGTTATGTAGACGAGTCCGTCGCCAGCGCAGCAAACGGATTGCAAATACGCATTGGTGGGTAGTGGGCAGTTATGCCACTTGACGCCGTCAAAGCGCCAGACATCGCCTTCTCCTCCCACAGCGTACATATCGCTGGCCGAAAATGCACTTAGGTCAACGAAACCAAATGGGTCCGAATAAACGTTACCCTT
>NZ_JAVCWM010000055.1:0-8597 GCF_030846495.1 Massilia scottii
GAACATTGATGGAAGCTTTTGCGGCAAACCCGCAGTCCATCTCCCCGGCATGCGATCGTTGAAGCGAGACCCGCGCAGCGTCCGCTTCCCTGTTCGCCGTCAAGTACCTAAATTCAGCGGCAATCCCATTTCCTCGGCATGAGTACTGACGAATTGGGTGAATCGATGACAGGCATACGCGACCAGTACATGGTTCCGCCATTCGTAGCTACGTTGCGCATTCACCGCGTCCGCGTGCTCTATAAGGTCGCCGACATCGCTGTAGCGATAGGCGGCCAATATTTGCGGTGGAGCGATAGGATCCGTTTGACACATAATCGCCGTCAGCGACCCACCCATGTTCCACTCTAACACCAATCGCCGTCCTGCCGAATCCACAATGACACGCGGTCGCCATGAGTCGAAAGGGTTTTCTGGAGGTGCAGGATATTCGAGATCAACACGATTGCCGTTTCGGTCGCCGATTCCAGCAAGTGGAAGTACGAACATGTCTTCTCGAACGCGTTTGAAATGCTGGGTATTACCATCTTTAAAAGCAATTTCCCAGTGATCCTGCTCTGGATGGCGCACTGTGAATCGTTCGTAAGCATCGAAGTGTTCAGTGCCTACGGCGACGGCGGGAAGCTTTACTGCCCGTCCTCCTGCGTCGTGATAAATGAGAGAATCAGACGAAAGCGACAACTCCACTGCCAGTGGCACACTCCATCCCTGTCCAAACCATCCAATTCTTGTATCACCGGAACGATATTCGCGCGTCCAGACCAGCGGTAAAATACCAGGCAATGAAAAATCGTGCTCCGTCAGACTCTTTTCGCCGGTAGCGATGATAACGGGACGACCAATCTTGCATGCACAGGAGCTTTGTTTTGAAGCATTGCTCTGGCCTACCTGGATTGGCTGACTTGAGTTTCCTTGCCCTTTCGCACGCGCGGACAACTTAGCGGACGCTAGACCAAGCGCCGCCAGCAAGGTCGAAATCCCCACGCGCACCAAGAAGGATGCAAGTTTCTTCCGCTCTTCGGCCATCTGGGCATTGCTCATCGGCTTGCTCCAGCGGTCCATCATCGCCTTTAGCTCGTCGGCGGCACCAGCGGCTTGTTCAACGGCACCCTTGATCTGCAGGGCGACTGCAGCGCCACCTGCAATCTGCCCCACCACGGGGATCGCCGACGCGCCAAGCAGCGCTGCCGTTTGAACCAGGGCGATCAACGTGTCGGTGGATTTCAATGCCTTGATCATCGCCTCGGCATCGGCTTGCGCTGCATCGGCGAAATCCTTGGTGGTCATGCCCCCGGCGATCTGGGCGCCGTTCTGGACCATATTCTTGACCTCTGGCGGCAGCATGCTCCACACGGCATTGACCGCCGTGTCGACGCCATCCATCACTGCATTGCGGGTCTCGAAATAGACACTCTTCGCCCATGACGTGAAGCCGTTGTCACCATGGACCTTCAGCGTCTTGATACCCATGATCACCACCGGCGCATGCCTGCCCGCGCCGATATAGCTTTCGCTATGAGCCACCTTGCCACTGCGATTGAAAATGGTCCCAGCGGCATTGTTGATCGTCGTACTAATGTTGAAGTGCGGAGCGACACCGGGCTCCCCTTTGGGCTTCAGGAAAACCGGGTCCCTGCTCTGCGCAACAGTTCCGGCAGCAACCTGGGTGACGAGATTCTTGTTATCGGTACTGACATTGGTTGGCATATGGTCTCGACGTGGCGATCAATGGGGGGAGCGTTCAAGCACGCAGGCGGCGATTTCGCCGGTGGGCTCGATCGACCAGTTAAGAACGGTATTGACCCGGTCGATACGCTGACGATGCAGCATCGCGGGCAACAACCAGGCGATGACCCCGCCGGCCGTGCCAACTTGCCCCAACAAGGTTGCGGGTCGCCATTGCGGCAATGCCGACGTCTCGGTGAAAATTACCCGGTTCAATGCCGTCGATTCGATCCGCGCGCGCCAATCCGACCCGTCCATTTCGCTCTCTAGATGGCTGATGTTGGTCGCGCCCATTCCCGACGACGCCAAGGCCCCCGACAAGGCCTTGCACAGCGGTGAAGCGTCGGCTTGATCGGCACCGGGCCAAAGGCGCGCGGGCGCTTGCACCAGCGCGGGTCGATGCAATGCAAAATCATCGGTGGAGATGTCGGTGACGTTGCGTATCCTTTCCAGTAACACACATGCGGCCGCCTCGCCAGGAATGTAACCTTGCGAATTTCCGGGTCTCAGCAGCCAGTCGGCATCTGCGGCATGCCGCAACACGGCGCTCTCGCAGGCACTATCGACGGCTGCGATCATCACATGCTGCAAGCGCCGGTTCTGCCCAAGCGCCCGGTATGCGTGTTCCAGCGCAAGCCAAGCGCCCGTTGCCCCCGCCTGAATAATCATGCGCTCGCGCGAACGCCCCGACCACACCGGATACGGCGCAATCCAGCTCGACAGCATCGCACTTAGCTGCGCGCAGCCCTCGCTCGCCAACCACTGCGGTACGAGCAGGATTTCAAGGCACTCGGCTTGTGGATTTGGCCCAAGATGTTCTGCATTGTCGAGTGCTTCGGTAACCGCCGAGGCCAGCATGGAAGATAAACGCTCAACGCCACCGAGTCCCGCCGTAACGGTATTACAGTCGGCGATCGTGAATGGATCGGCGAAGCCATCGAGATGAATGCGGCGCTGGCGGCGTGTCTGGGCAATCCAGGAAGCGGTGGTTTGCGCTGTCGAATTGCCGACAACCGTCACCATGCCGTTGGAGCGCAGCGCGAATAAAGGAGATGGAAGTGGTGCCATGCGTGCTCGCGTATCTTTAGTCATTAACAAACGTCTGGTTCGGGTGGCTGCAGTCAGGGGGCGCGTATGTCGTCGACATATTCGCCCACCATCATCGCCAACTCCTGGCGCCTGGCGGTATCGAAGGCGGACAGCGACAAGGCGTGCTGCGCGATGGTGGCGCGCTCGATGAACAGCCATTGGCGCAGCGCGTGCGTCACCTCCAGCACGGCCCGGCCCAGGGCCGGCGCCTCGGCACCCAGCGGTAGGCCGTTGCGGAGCCGGATCGTGCCGGCCTGTTCGGGCTTGGCAAGAATGCCCTGCACGTCCCAAGGTCCCATATCGGCGTCGTTACAGACAGGAATATGGGAACGACGACAAGCACGCAGCAAGAGCGCGCGCAGTGCACGGGATTTGTCTGCGGGCACGTTCGGCTCGCAGCGCGCCTCGACTGGTACACCGCCCAATGCAAGTTCGAGCACATCGGCCTGCGCAGCGGTGACGGGGCCGTCGCTCGTGGCCATCTCGCCACAGGCGGCAATGATGCCGTCGACGTAACCTGCAAGTGCCGTGATCCGGTAGCGCAACTCCGTCGGTACGTCGGCTCTGGCCACGGCCTGCTGGTATAGTCCGCGCGGATCGCGGCAAGTCGCGATGGCCCAGGCGGCGCCAACCCGAGCGGGGTCGGCTTTCAGGGCATCCTGCAACAGGCTGGCATCGGCGATACGCGGATCGACGGCAATTAACGCCATCGCGGCCATGCAAGCTGTCGCCTCGCCCGTGGCAAGCGCTTCTTGCGCATAGCGCCGTGTTGCCTGCGTTGCGGCGCCCATGCATGACAGGGCGACGTGTACGTGCGCCGCATACTGCGGATCATCGAGCAATGCCTCGATAGGCAGACGCAATGCTTTCACATCGCGCCGGCCAGCCAGCTCGATTGCGATCAGACGCAATGTGGGCGAGCCAGCCGATTTCTCGAACAGGTCGATAATGTGGCCGCTATGATCGCTGAACGGACCGCTTGGAATCGGATAGAACCAGTAGGCCTCGCGCACTGCGCGGGCAAACTCCTGCGCATGCCGTGCCGCCAGCTCAAACAAGGCGACATCGAGGGTTTGCACAGCGAGCGCAATGCGCAGAAAAACAGCCGCTTCTTTCGCTGCACCGGTCAGTTCGCCAATCCGGACATCCAGCTGACGGGCGGCATCCGCGCCGTACAAGGCCACGGTGTGCAACAGCCGGTCCAATGCCATGTCGGGCACGCGTAGCGCGTTCAGATTCAACGATGGCTTGTCCGCCATCATGATGCGGCGGCGGCGCGTACGCACGGCTTGATCGAGCGTATCGTCGAGTAAGCCTGACAGCGGCGGCAGCCGCCGGCTAATCTGTGGAACATTAGTTGAGGTCAATGCTCGCTCCCTCGATCCGGTTTGATCCAATGGCTGCCGAGAGTACTTCCGCCCCTTCGATGTGCGCCTTGCCGTCCAACGTCAGCCGAATCCGCGCTTCGCCGCAGCTCAACTCGATGGTGGCCAATGCCGACAAATTGAGTCGTGCCGCCTGGATGTGCAGGGTGCCGGTCGCGGCGTCGAAGTTCAAAGGCACCGCGACCGCCGCATCGGGCATCGGCCATGCGGCAACGACCAGGAAACCTGCATCCGCCCCGCCATCCAGAACGGCGACGCGCTGGCCCGCGACCACTGACAAGATATGCGTGGCGATGGCCGCAGCGTAGAGTGCGCCATCGATCTCGATGTCGCAAACCGCGCCGGCAAGCGCCTTTACGGTCGCCGTGCGATAGTCGCCCGGCTGTGAGGCGCCTGGTCGTGACATGGAGTGGGCAGGGTTGTACATGGTCGGTTCCGATAAGGTGGTAGTGTTTAGTGGAGCAAGGATTACCGGCGACAGCGTCACGCCGCGCTCGCGGTACGGAACAGCCGGACAGTGCGCACAGGATCGCCCTGTTCGCTGGCCGGCAGTAAAACGCGCCAGACCACGGACATACGGTCATGCTCGGGTTCGATCACGAGCGTGTCTGGTTTCATTGATACAGCGGCCGGCGTGCGGCCAGACGCCGTGCGTGCCTGCACAGACAGCCCCAGCGCGGGAAAGCTGCACTCGACAATAGCTTGCGGCGCCAGATGCACCAGCCGGATGGCGGTTCCCGCCACCGGCGCATGCGCCAACTGCAGGCTGGGGTGAGCAGCATTGTAAAAGCGCGGGTTAAAGTCAGGCGGCAGGTCGGGAGCGATTTCTCGCTCCCAGGCATCGTCATACGTTCCCGTGTGTATGAAACGATGGCTTGCATTTTCAGGCCAGAAACCCAGCCCTGCCGGAACGCGCGTGTGCCTGCGGCGCTCGCTCGATGTATCCAGCGCCTCGATCCATGGGAGCAGTGCCGGCCCCTCATTCGCATCAGTGGCCGCTCCGATGGCAAAACCAGTGGCCCAGTCCGCAAACGCGTAGCTGACTGGTACACGCTGAACCGCCTGGGCCAATGGGCGCGCCTCGTATCCCAGCCAGGTTCGATGCCAATAGCGTGGCGCGAACGCGCGCATGCTGCCGATCTGGGTGCCGACCCGTACGCCGGCGTCGATGAACAGGCCGGGATGCCCAAGTGGCGCGGTCGCATAGCCCGCCACGATGACATCGAACGCCGGTTTCGGCGGCGCCAGGTCGTGGTCGAGCCACACAATCTCTTCGTCCCGGCGCGCTGCCATGGCTTTCTGCTGCGCCGGGTCCAGCTCAAGCTCTCCGATCCGCGTACTCACTGGATGCAGATGCAAGCCAACCTGTTGCTCAGCCGCGGCCATGCGGCCAGTGCTCAGGCGCCAGCACCCCTTGGCAATCACCAGTACGTGCGATTGGCCCAGATGATCGCGATGGGGAAGGCAGGTCGCCGGTAGCGGAGTTTGATTAGTAAGCATGCGAGCGATCGGAGCAAGACTGGGCAAGGGAATCCGGCATGGCGATGCCAATGTCGCTTAGGCGCCAATCAGCATTTTTCAGCATCGGGAGTTCCGCCGCTAGTTATGATGAATGTTCGGACTGATGAGCGAGACGTTGTCAGTTCCCGCAATAGTCAGCTTGTCACCCGTGATCTCGATTTCGCCCGATTTTTTCATCGTGATTGACGATTTTCCGATTGTCAGCGTGATACTCTCGCCGTCCATCTTGAGCACGCTTCCACCCTCGCCGCCCGCCTCGACCGTATAGCTTGATCCGGCAGTGCTGGAATAGTCGACGCCGACCTTGGTCATCTTGTTCATCCCGACCACGGTCGACATGATCATCCCCACATTCAGACTGTATCCAAGGCCAACGTTTTCGAGGCGGCCCATGCCCACGTTCTGCATGTACGCCATGCCGATGGTTTCGGTTTTCATCTTGGACACATTGATCGACCAGTTCTTGCCGATCTTGTCTTTCTCATTCTTGCTGACCGTCTTGGTGCGGTTGCCGCCGACGGTCAGGGACTGGTTCTTGCCGATCGTGACCGATTCGTCGATCCCCACGTCTTCATCGCGGTTGTCACCGATGCTGATCTTTTCGTCGTGGTCCACGCGCTCGGTGCGGTTGTTGTGGACCGTGATGGTTTCGTCATGGTCCACCGTTTCGGTACGGTCACGCTTGATGTGGTTAGTTTCGTCGCGGTCGATCGTCTTGCGCCGGTCGTTGCCAACCCACTTGTCTTCGTCGTGCTCGACCTCGGTCAACTGGTCTTTTTCCGCGTGCAGCCACAACTGCTCGCTACCCTTCTTGTCTTCGAAGCGCAAGGCGTTGGCGTTGTCGTAGTTCCCGCCCGGCGTTGAGCGCGACAAGATGCCGCTCTGGGTTTTGTTGGCGGGCAGAGTCCAAGGCGGCATTGTGTCCGCGTTCGGTACCATGCCGGTAATAATGGGCCGATCCGGATTGCCATCCATGAACTGCACCAGCACTTCTGTTCCAATGCGCGGAATCGACGTCATGCCGAAATTAGCGCCAGCCCAAGGTGTGGCGACGCGAATCCAGGCCGAGCTTTTCTCATCGTTGCTGCCGGCGCGGTCCCAGTGAAACTGTACCCGTACGCGCCCATATTCGTCGGTGTGAATTTCTTCGCCGGCAGGCCCGACCACGGTAGCGGTCTGAACGCCATGAATCTTGGTTTCTACGCTGTTGTGATCGCGACCCGCACGGTAGGGGATGATTTTCCGGATGCAACTCAGACTGTTGTCGTAATGTGATTCTTCAGTCTCCTTGATGTGATAATTATTGCAGGCGCTGTGAGTCACTGCCGTAATCAGGAACTCGCGCGCCTGGGCATCATCGTTTGTGTTGCTGGCATCGAAGTGACCTGTGAGACGGAACCAACGGCCCGGCATCAGATAGCGGCAATTGCTGACGCCATCGAACTGTTTGCCGGCTGCCTCGACTTCTTCCATGCGCAGCTGCGCAAGCGAACGCCCGCCACCGGTGAAGCCGAAAGCCCCGGTATATTCGTACGATTCGATATTCGGCACATCGCCTTGCTGGTTGACCGTTGGCAGCGACGTCATGGCAGGATGCGGAGATTTGAAATCGTAAGAAGCCAGTGCCACGCTGCCAACCATGATATGGCGCGCTGGCGACCATTCACCGATCCCATCTTCCGCGACCATGCCGCCATGACGCTGGAACGGTACATCCGGAGCGCCATCAATGGGTTCCACGCTGGTCGAATCGTCTGAAAGAATGAGCTTATGACCGGTCGCATTATGCTCGAACCAATAGACGATGCCAGAAGCGACCCAGCGCCGCTCCAGGAAATTGCGATCGCTTTCATCAAACTGGCAACAATCCGTCATGATGGTGCTGGCGCCCTGCACGCGCCAATCCCAGTCGGCCAGGCTACCGTAATCGCCGAAAATACTGGCGGTTTGCTGGTACATGGTGGTGTAGTGGAACAGGTAGTTATCTTTGCGCATGCTCAAATATTTGTACCACGGTCCCAATTTCGCCTCGTAATACGAAATACCGCCGTCCACGGTCTTCAGGCCGAAGCTGAAGACGCGTCCAGTGAAGTAGCGCATCGTGCCATCCTTGCGGACCAGCTGCACGCACATCATCTTGCCCTGGACGTCCTTTAACGCGATATTCGGGTCATCCGACAGCAGTTCGACAGTAAATTCAAACGGCCGCGACAGGCTTTCGACCGCCTCCAGCTTGTTGACCAACAGTTAAGCAGCAGGGCCATCGTTCGCAGGAAATGACAGACGCAATATCCGATTGTGTTGGCGTCCGCCCGCCAGATCTTGCAAGCCATACGAAGCTTCGCTCATGCCAATTTCCTGTTTTACGTAAGTGTCGGCGGATTCCGCCGAGAATGGAGTGTCAGTTAGATGTAGCTCGGTCAGCTCTGGGAAGCATCCTCATCAATTTACAAGACTTCGCTGAGGAGGAGGATGCAAAGGGGCAATATATCTGTTTTTCAAGCAGGCAAGTAGCGCAAATACCACAAGTCACATTGGCCAAAATACATTGCCGAATCGATCATTAAATTATAGCATATTCGACAACACAATAGTCGTGGTGGCATCATTTTATTAGTGTTTTCGTGGCATATGTGGGGAGCCTGTGCTGCCCGTGGACGGAGTTAAAGGCATAGCACAGAGTTCGTGATGTCGAATTAATATGCGCGGAGTCCCCGTTACCAATTTACTTTGGATACTTTTGGGAATTTGGATGCAGAGAGGGCGAAAATGCGAGGAAAAAATAACCGCCGCATACAGCGCACTCTTGGATGCGGTTAGGCTGCCCTGTTAAAATCTGCAGACGAAAAAAAACCCCACATTTCTGCGGGGTTTTCT
>NZ_JAVCWM010000056.1:0-6938 GCF_030846495.1 Massilia scottii
CCGATGCCAACGGCAAGGCCGAATCGTCGAGCATGGTCTATTACGCCGACACCAGCGCAAGCCACCACCCGGGCGACCTTGCGAGCGTGCGCAACAGCGTTGGCGAGGTGACCAGTTACCTCGAATACAGCGACGATGGTTTGCCGACCAAAATCCGGTATCCCAGCGGCCAGGTAGTTGAATCCGAATATGGCCCGCGCCAGCGCCTGGTGTCGAGCACGATCCGCGATGCCAGCGGACGCGCTGAAACCACGCGCTATGAGTACGACGTTGCCGGACAACTGATCCGTATGACCGCACCCGACGGCTCTGCGCTGGAATACACGTATGACGACGCGCACCGCCTCACCGGTTTGCGGGACCGTGCCGGGAACAGCATCAGCTTCACGCTCGATGCCATGGGCAATGCAATACGCCAGGAAGTGAAAGACCCGAGCGGCAAATTGGTGGCGCAGAGCACCCGCGCCTTCGATGCGCTCAATCGCCTGCAGCGGGAACAGAAAAGCGCGAGTGATCCAGGCGCGCGTTTCGAATACGACGCGGTCGGCAACCTGACAGCGAGCATCGATCAACTGGCACGCGTCAGCAAGGGAACTTACGACACCTTCAACCGTCTGATACGACAGACGTTGCCTGCGGCGGATGCCGCGGGCAAACCGGCATTGATCGACTACGCCTATACGCCGCAGGATCAGCTTGCATCAGTGATCGATCCGCGCCGCTTGCCGACGCGCTATGTCGTCAACGGACTGGGGCAGCAAACGGACCTGAGCAGCCCCGATACCGGCAGCACGCACACGCAGTTCGACGGGGCCGGGAATGTGATAGCGACCCTTGATGGGGCCGGACGCAAGACCGCCTATCGATATGATGCGGCGGGCCGCGTGACCGGGATCGGCACCAGTACGTTCGAGTATGGCGCGGCTGGCAGTTCCGCAGCGGCCCGTATCACGGCAATGACGGATGAGACCGGGAAAACGATGTACGGCTATGACGGCATGGGGAGGCTCACGAGGAAGGAGCAAACGAGCGGCCCGGTGTCCAGGCGCTTCGTGACCGCCTATACCTACGGTAGTGAGGGAAGCGCTGTTGGGCACGTCACCTCGATGACCTACCCCAGCGGCAATCGCATCGACGTCACCTATGACAGCAACGGGAAGCCATCTTCCCTGAGCCTGACGCGCCCCGGCGCTGCGCGCGCGACGATTCTGAGTCAGATCACCTACCAACCATTCGGCGCTGTGCGCTCCTGGTTATGGGGTAATCACAGCGCGGGCAGTTCCAATCAATACGAGCGCCAGTTCGACCTGGAAAATCGCATTGTCAGTTACCCTCTCGGCCACCTGAAAGCGGTAGGTGCGACGCGCACGCTCAGTTACGATGCCGCCGGACGGATCGTGGCGAGCACGCATGCGGGGAATGCCACGTCAACCAGGCTGGACCAGCGCTACAGCTACGATGGACGGGATCGCCTGATCGGCTTTACCAGCGCTACGGCCAGCCAGCGCTTCGAGTACGACGCCAACGGTAACCGTACCAAAGCCGTTATTGGCGCCAATAGCTACTCCAACACGATCGATCCCCGCAGCAACCGGCTGACTGCCACCTCCGGACCGGGGCCAGCGAAACGCAATACGTACGACGCCACGGGCAACCTCATCAACGACGGAACGGTGCGCTACGGTTACGGCAGCAACGCGCGCCTGACCAGCGTATCGGGCAGCGGTAGCGGGGTTGTCCAATATCGCTACAACGGGCTTGACCAGCGGATCATCAAGTCGGGTACGGCAGGTGCATCGACATACTTTGTCTACGACGAGGCCGGGCACATGATCGGCGAGTACGATACAGCGGGCACCCCGTTACAGGAAACGATCTATTTTGAAGGAATTCCGGTCGCAGTGATCAAACTGCGTACAGCGGGAGCCGGGGAAAATGCATACTATGTCTATGCTGACCACCTGGCGACACCACGGGTTATCACGCGCGCCAGCGACAACAAGATGGTGTGGCGCTGGGATGGCGCAAATCCGTTCGGGGAGGATCCGCCGGATGAAAATCCGAACCGCTTGGGTGCTTTCGCCTACAACCTGCGTTTCCCAGGACAATATTACGACCGAGAAACCAATCTGCATTACAACTACTATCGCGACTATGATCCGCAGACAGGACGGTACGTGCAGTCGGACCCGATTGGACTTGACGGCGGCATTAACACTTACGGCTACGTCGGGGGGAATCCACTGACATTCATTGATCCCTTCGGGCTGGATTCCACGTGCATGTCGGCGTGCAAAGCAGTAGGCGGTGGTATTGGTGGTGCGGCTGGATATTATGGAGGTGGAGCGGCGGGAGGGACTGTCGGCGGCGTTGTTGGTGGCGCCCTGGGTTCCATCGTGCCAGGTGCCGGAACTGTTGTAGGTGGTTCTGCAGGTGCAAGCGCGGGGGCCGTTATTGGCAGTAGGGCTGGTCTAGCCGGTGGAATGTTTGCCGGAACGGCGATTGGCAAGGCTGTCGGCAATATGGTTTGCTCGTCTTCAGAAGGATATCCGCCTTCAAAAGAAGAATGTGATGCCCAGTGGGAAGATGCAAAGAAAACATGTCGGGACATAATTTATGAACAGATGCAACAGCGAGCCGGTAGACGTAAAAAGCGGAGCGTGAAGGGCGTGACTGGCGGCTATACAGATGTCGATAGCTGCGCAAAAGGTTTGGTTAGCGAGGAATGTGGAGGTAATAATGTTGACTATAGTGTCAGAAAGCCATAGAGATATGAAATCTATTAGACCGAAATCTGAGGATGAGCTCGAATCAATTTTGAAAAGTGCATACGACTATGCTCGTAGTGAGAATTATGAAAAGGCAATCGAATTGTGTGATTGGCTTATGCAGGATTCATCAACCGAAATCGCTGGACGTCGAGAGCGTGCGGCAGTGAGATCTCGTATGGGCGACATTGATGGAGCGATTATTGACTTGAAATATGTTATAAAAACTGATGGACTAGAACCGGCCGACTTCTATACGCTCGGAATATTGCTTTTAAGAAACGGATCAACAATTGATGCAATCGAACAGTTCGGTGATGCTGTGAAAACAGGTGACGCTGCTAAAAATCACTACTACAAGAATTCGTCGCTTTTATTTCGCGCCGAGGCAAAATTGAGAGTGTGCGATTTTGAGGGAGCACTGAAAGATGTCTCAGGTCTCCCAGACGGATACAACACTTATTTTTCTGGCACAGGTATGCGAAGTAAGGAAGATATCGCTGGCGAAGCAAAAACCGCCATTGAGCGCAAGGCACGGTCTAAATTTCAGTTCAAAAAATAACGCGTAGGCACGGGGCGGGTGTGGGCGAATATCGGGCCGTTTCGGCGCTGCTGTGGTGAATTGGGCGCCTGCTCCCGATTAGGTTTGTGAGCTCGTCGGCGGATAGATAGGCGCTCATTTCAATATCGTCCCAAGGTGGGCGCCGAGCTTGGCCCAAGCATGGCGGTTCTCGCTGGAATTTCCGCCATTTGATATGCAGGACGTTGCTTCTTCCCTCAGACACTCGAACGATTACACAACATTAAGCGGTCGAAGCCGATTGCGAAGCCGATCCCCTGGCGATACGTACCACCACCGACCACCTGTTTCTGGGCACCCAGCGCCGGCACGGCGACTTCAAATCCATCCGTCGTGTAGTAATCCAGTCCACGTTTCACCGCACGCGCAAGCACGTAGTCGCTGGTCTTAAGGCCAACCATTTTCTCCGCGAGGGCAATCAGCTCGTCCCGGATGGTGTCGGCGTCCGGATTGAGCACTTCCAAGCCAAATTGAAAGAACTCGCGGTACCGGCCTTCTTGCGGCCGTTCATAGCGCCAGCAGCGTTCGAAGTACCAGAGCTTCACATTCTTCTGGCGCGGGAAGTGTTTGTCGGCGATCAGCTGGACGGTCGCTGTCGCCTCGGGTCGCAAACACAGCGAACGGTTTTTCTTGTCCGGAAAAACGTACATCTGCGACAGGATTTCCGGCCCCGCTTTGTCGACGTAGACGTCCGATGGTTCCACCGAAGGCAGCACGATTTCTTCAAATCCGGCCGCTTCGGCGATGCCGATCAGTTGATTCAACAATACGCGGCGGTTCTTTGCCTCTTCGCCCGCGATAATGCGCACACCCCTGGCTTGCGCTTCAATTTTCAATTCCATGATGATCCCTATACCGTCAGCGGTGCACTGCGTCGTTGCAATCACCGCTGCAAAACAAAAAAGCCCTCGCAGCGTCGCTGGGAGGGCTTTCTCAGTGATAGGGCTTATCAATCACCAAGCAATAGCTCTCCCAGCCGCGGATGCGAAGCGTGATGGTGAGCGGATTGCTTGGTGAATGTGTTCATAAAACCATCGTAACGTGTCGTGTGCGGCATGTCAACGGGTGACCAGCCGCCGGTAAATGCCTCTACTGACCTAATTTGGTTCGCACCGCATCGGCCATCGGACCCACTTCCTTGACCGCGGCAACCAGCTGTTCCTTGTTGATGCCCAGCGCCTCGGTCCAGTATCGCACCTCGTGTTCTTCATTGACGTTAATACGGCTGCGGTCCTGCTGCCCGCGGATATGGGTGTCATCTGCCATGCCTGCCTCCTTGCGATTGTCGAGTGCCAAGCTTCTCACGCGATGCGGCTGTGTTCTGTTCGCTTGCTCACGCAGGCAAGCATTCAAGAACGTCGCCACGCAAGCGCCTGCTGCCTGCGCTGCGCCCCCTTGTAGAGATAGGCGGCCATGCCTGGCGCCAGACGCTCGGTGGCGCCATCGGAAGTGACCTCTCCCTGTCCGGCGAGAACGTAATACACCTCGTCATGGTCAATCCGGTGCACGCCGATGGCAGCCCCCGGATGGAGCACGCGTTTGCGAAACTCCATCGAACGCGGCGCGGGCACGGCATCGCTAATACGGTAAGCCGTGGACATGCCGATCGCACCGTGCGGCGGCGCTTCGTCGCGCTTGACGTCGTCTTCCCGAACGACGACCATGGCGGGTCCCGCAGCCATCAACAGCATTACCAGCATCATCCGATGTTGCTCCTCGTATTCTGTTCGACAGCCGGCCATCCCGGTGCCCGCAAGCGAATTAAAGCACGTCCGCTTGCCGTACCGTTTCTTTGCACTAGGAGAATTACATGTTGGGAACACTTGTCGGGGACATCTACGGTTCCCATTACGAGAAATCGCGCACGCCATCGCGCACGCTGCCCGAGCTGACAGCGGCGCACTCGTTCACGGACGACACCGTCATCACGCTGGCGGTGGCACAGCATCTGCTGACGGGAACACCGCTCAAGGAAGCGTTTCGTGCCTGGGTTGCCGACTATCCGCAGGCAGGCTACGGCAAGCTGTTCGCCGCCTGGGCGCTGGGATCGTCCCCGGAAGAGCTGGTGAGCTGGGGTAACGGCGCCCTGATGCGCCTCGGCCCTGTCGCCGCGCTTGCCACAAGCCTGCAAGACGCACGCCGCGTGGCGGCGGACATCACGCGCTCCACGCACGGCCATCCAAGCGCGATGCAGGCAGCCGACACCTACGTGCAGTTACATTGGGCAGCGCTGCACGGCGCCAGCAAGGCGCAGTTGCTGGCGTCATGGGAAGCGGGCGGCGGCACCCTGCATGCGGTCGAGGCCAATCACCAGGCCGGTTCCCCGATGCGGGTGCGCGCCGACGATACGCTGGAGGACGTGATGAGCTGCCTGGCGGAAAGCGACGACGTCGATTCGCTGCTGGCCGCCTGCCTGTATCACGGCGGCGACAGCGACACCATCGCCGCGACCGCTTGCGTGCTTGGTGAGGCGCTCTGGGGCGTGCCGCAAGCGCGGGTGGACGCCATCGCTCCCTTCCTGGACGAGCGGGTAAGGGCGGCCATGGAGCAGCTCGACGGCGCCATCGGCCGCCTGAAGCGCGCCTAGCGTTGCCGGACGGCGCTGCGCGGCGGCCACCGCAGGCGTCAGAGCGCGTCGAGCGCGGCGGCGATACGCGAAATCCCGTCCAGCGCGCCAAGCGCAATGCCGATATCGCGCGGCAAGCCGACGGCCGATTCGCCCGGATTGACCCGAATCAGCGGGCGCCGCTGGCTTTCGCCGAACACGCGCACCGATGGAATCCATGTGCCGGCGCCGATTTCGATGATCACCGCCTGGCTCTGGCGCGCCAGCCAGAGGTCGAGGCGGTGCTCCTGCTGGTCGGCATACACGGAATCCCACAGCCGGTCGCCAAACATCAGGATGTTCGGCCGTGCGATGTCGCCGCAGCGGGGACAGCGTGGAAGCGGGCAAGTGAGCAGGCACTGCTCCTCATCGACTACCGGCACGAACGCTTGCGCGGACCAGGTCGGCTGGCCGCAGTCGCCCAGGCATTGCAGTTTTTCGATGCTGCCGTGGCATTCGACGACGCGCTCATGCGCCATGCCGCTGCGCTGGAATTGTCCATCCACATTGCTGGTGAAAACAAAGGCCCCGCCAGGCAGGCGCGCTGCGATCTTGTTCAGGAGGCCGAACCCCGCGTGCGGCAGCGTGCGCCGGTACAGCTGCAGGCGGTGTCCGTAAAATCCCCATGCCACCTCGGGACGCTCGCGAAAGGCGCGGGGATTGGCGATGTCGGTAAACCGCAAGCCGTGCGTGCCCAGGGCCGGGTAGGCGCGCCAGAAGCCCTGGTCGCCACGGAAGTCGGGCAGGCCGGAATCGATGCCCATGCCGGCGCCGGCCGTGATCACCAGGCCATCGGCCTGGGCGATGAGGGCGGCCGCGTCGGCGCACGCCTGGTCGATAGAGGTGTTCGTCATACGGACATTCTTCAAAAAATGGATGGCTGTCATTCTACGGCGTTTGTCTGAACGTGCCTTCCAGCACCAAATTCCCTGGCAATTGCAATACCCGACCGCAAAATTTATTTGAGGAAAATGGTCACTTGTTT
>NZ_JAVCWM010000057.1:0-6437 GCF_030846495.1 Massilia scottii
CTTTGTGAACATTTGATAATTTAAGTATTCAACGTCGCTTACGCTTCGTTGGCACCTTCATCAAACGCCCACACTTATCGACTGTTAATTGTTAAAGAACTTATTCCGTACTACTTCTGCCGTTTGCTACGAAGCGTTGTGTTCGTTGCAGCAGAGAGGTGAGATTATGCAGCGTTTCGCGTTTCTCGTCAACCTCTTTTTGTTACTTCGCTTCTTTCGAAACGCCCCTGATCTGTCTTGCAACTACTTGATTTCGCTACTGAATCAGCGGGGAGGCGAACTATAGCAAAGCCTCCCCGGAGTGGCAAGGCCTATTCTGATAATGTCGTAACGGAGTAACGTGAATCGGCGCGCATGCTGCCTGGCGTGAACGGCAGCACCGGCCAGGTCTTCTGCGAATACAAGGGCAACTGGTCGGCGTGGTAGGGAGACGTCGGATCGACAGACTGCCCATACAGAAGCATCGCATGCGCGACCGGCCCAGCCTCATCGAACGTCACCGTTTGCACGTAGCTGGTACCCCATGCAATCTGGTGATAGCCATCCGCTTGCAGCGGCGTCTCCATATGAATGGAATTGTAGGAACCATCGATATCGCCAATCGCGCCGTGCAGCGCTACCCGTCGGCCATTGCGCGTATCGCTCTGATAATCGCCGAGCAGCCCGTCCAGCGGAACGCTCAAGGCCAGCATCTGCTGTGCCGCCTCCTTCAATGCCGCCAGCATGCCAGGCCCCGCGGCCGGAGCGAGCCCGCGCGGCGTATTCACGGGATCTGCCGGGTCCAGCGGAACAGCCCATTTGTCCGGAATAAGCGACGCCCGGTTCCAGAATTCGCGAAACAGGACCGCGCCCCGGCTATCGAGGTTGGCATGCCTGTCCCATGCGTTCAATACCCGGCAGGCTTGCGCCACAATGGCATCGATGGAAGCGCCGCACAGCGGCAGGAACTCCGGAAGCATCAATTCAGCCGCATACACGCGATTGGCAAACGCCAGCTCCTGCACGTCGCTCATCCCCAGCCTACCGTGATTGGCCAAGGCATCTTCAAGCTGCCTGAAGCCGATGCGCGTGCGCAGCATCTGCGCTACGCCGGCCGGCCCGTACAGCGGCGAGTAGCCGAAGGGCGCCGGCCCGGTCAGCAAAGCGCGCGGCGTCGACAGCCAGTAACTATCGTTGGAATTGCCGACATAATCGGTGCGCGTCATCCAGGGCGCCTCGACCGGCGAGAATACGCCCGCCGGCGCCCGAGTATCATCGCCCCACGCGCAGGCGCGGCGCGAGCCGTCGAACATCAATAGCTGCGGCAGCACAAAACAATCGGACGCGAACATCTGCGCGCCAACCTTGGGCACGACACTCGCATCCGCGTACAGGACATTCCCATCGCGGTCCGCCGCCATGGTATTCACCCAGGGCAGGCCCACGATCCTGTCGAGCGATGCCTTCATCTCGCCGACATTTTTAGCGCTACCTACGCCGATCCATTGTTCGATCAGACGCGTGTTGTGGCGATTCGCATCGCCCAGCACATGCACCGCCTCGTTCGACCAGGTGATACCCGCATCCGGCTTGACCAGCACCGCGCCCTGCTTCGTGAAATAGAAGGTCTTGCTGCGCCGGCTCATGCGCCCATCGGAGCGCAGGCTGTCGACGCTGACGGTCTTGGCGCTCATTTTAGTGGGAACGCCATCGTACAGATACGTCGTGCCACTCGGATCACGCGTATCGAGCGCCAGTCTGAAGGTCGTGAAATGGACCGCGCGCGTCACGGTATGCGTCCACGCCACATCCTTGTTAAAGCCGATGACGATAATGGGAATGCCGCCCAGGATGGCTCCCATGGCATCGTATCGCCCCGGGATCGTCAGGTGCGCCTGATAAAAGCGGTCGGTACTGGTCCAGGGATAATGCGGATTGCCCAGCAGGATGCCGCGCCCGTTCACCGTCACGTCCTTGCCGAGCGCCAGTCCATTGCTGCCCAGTTGTTCCCGGGTCAGGCGCGCAAGCCTGCGCTCAAGGAAGCCGATATCGCTGACCGCAACCGCCTCGCGCTTGTCCGCGAGCGAAAAGGCGCCAGCCCGCGCGGCATCGACGATCTCCTGCGCGAATACCTGGCCGGACGCGTGCAGCGCCTTTTCGGCGAGCACCAGCATCATGTCTTCGTACGTGATCGGCCTGACCCACAGCGCCTTGTTGCATGCGGCGGGATAGCGGCCGGCATACTCCTTGAGATAACGGTTATAGCCGGCCGCGTAACCGGCCAACAAATCGCGCGCGTCCTGGCTGCCGGCCGCGTACCCCGCCTTTAACTGCTCGGTATCGAGATAGCCTTTGAAGAAAAAGTCGCTGTCCTCGTTGTTCAGCTTCATGAAATCGCTGTTGGCCCCATATTCGCCGTTGCGCGCCGGCGTTGCCGTTTTATCGGCGCCAAAGAACTGCGAACGCTCGCCGCGCACCGTGAGGATGGTATCGGCGAACATGCACACGTTATCCTGGGCATAGGCATAGGCCAGGCCGTAGCCGATGCCGCGGAAATCACCTGCGCGTACATGGGCGATGCCGTGCGACGTGCGCGCCAGCTCGGCGCTGAACTGCGCACGGGCGACGGTCCGCCGTTCATGTGCCTCGTCGCTACGCCCGCAGCCGCCCATGGCGAGCCCGGCCAGGCATGCCGCCAGGGCAGACCAAACCGGCCGATTGTGGCGAACCAAATCCAAAAATGCGCGTCTCATGGTGACTCCCTTTCACTGTCGCCGGCCAGGATGACCGACAGGCAATCGTACGAATGCCGGCCTGGGGCGTATTGAGTGGAGTCAACAAAGGAAAACTGTGCCATGCAGCACGGCGGATAGTGTTCGGCCGTCTCAATTGTGTGCGGTTGAATGGGCGCGCGTTTGAGCGTACTGTTCAGGCATGGACAAGCCGGTTATCGAACATAACGGGTTGCATGAGGAGATGCGTAACATCATCGAAGAGGCACGCGTGATTCTTCCCGGCGTGCAAGCGCTGTTCGGCTTTCAAACCATCGCCGTCTTCAATGACCGCTTTGCCGAACTGCCCTCCTACGCGACCTTGTGTCACCTGGTGGGGCTGGGCATGGTGATCATCGCCGTCGCGCTGGTGATGACGCCGGCCGTGTACTACCGGGTGGTTGGCCCGGCCAATGTGTCGCGCCGGATGATCGCGCGTTCGTCATGGCTGATCCGGTGCGCCCTCGCGCCTCTGGCGTGCGGGCTTGCGCTGGATATGTTCACGGTCATCTTTGTGACCACGCGCGGCTTGCCGGCCAGCGTGGCGGGCGCGCTGCTGACCTTGCTCATCCTGAGTGCACTGTGGTTCGCATTCCCTTGGTATGAGCGCAGGCGCTGCCATTCGCGTCAGGGTGATGCGGAGCGTGCGCTATAGCTGCGGCAATGGCGGCTGTGGCGGCTATGGCGGCTATGGCGGCTATGGCGGCATCGTCAGCGGGCAGTGCCGGCCTGTGTGCACCCAGCGGCATTGGGCGTAAGTAACGTACCGCGTCGGCTGCGTCCTGGCGCCGCCACGGCAATGCGGCAGACAGATCGGCTCAGTACGGACTGGCGGCCGGGCGCACGATGATTTCACTCACGTCCACGTCGGCCGGCTGGTCGATGGCAAAGCGGATGGCGCTGGCAATGGCCGATGGTGCGATCGCCACGCGCCGGAAGTCGCGCATGGCCTCGCGCGCCAGCGGATCGGAAATTGTTTCGGCCAGCTCGGACTCGGTCACGCCGGGCGAAATCACGGTCACGCGGATGTCGCCGCCCACTTCCTGGCGCAAGCCTTCCGACAGGGCGCCCACCGCGAACTTGGTCGCGCAGTACACGGCGGCGGTGGGACTGACCGCATGGCCGCCAATCGACGAGAGATTGATGAACTGGCCCGAGCGCTGTTGCTGCATCAGCGGCAGTGCGGCTGCGATGCCGTGCAGGACGCCGCGGATATTCACGTCGATCATATGATTCCATTCATCGACCTTGAGCGCATCGAGCCTGGACAAGGGCATCACCCCGGCGTTGTTGACGAGCACGTCGACGCGCTTATAGACATCGAGCGCGAAGGCCACGAAGCCCTGCACATCTTCCAGGCGGCGCACGTCCATCGCGAAACTTCAGCCGCACCACCTTCGCTGCGGATCTCGGCAACCAGGGCTGTGAGGCGGTCGGCGCGGCGCGCCCCGAGCACAAGGCGGTAACCGTGGCGTCCGAGCAAGCGCGCGGTCGCGGCACCGATGCCGCTGCTGGCGCCCGTGATGAGGACAACTTTCTGATGCGGATGAGGATGGCTGGACATGTGATTCTCCTTGAATGGCGGATAGGTGATGCATCTTACAAATCACTGGCACGCACGGAAATACACAGGACTCTCGGCTGATTGCCTATTTCTACAAGGTATCAATGCATGCTGGCATGCGCATGCGAGGCGGGTGGGAGGATGCTCCGTCAAACTTGCATCCGCGTGCCTGTGGCTGATGAGAAAAAGAAATATTCGATGCTTTCGTTAGGTGTAATATTCGCAGAGGTGCATGCCGATCCGGGCCGCGAGGATGGCGTGCACGCATGGCCGGTGCGCACCGCACCGCGGAATGTATAAAAATAAAACCGGCAGCATTGCCGGTAGATTGTCTGGGGATGGGGAATGGGTTTGACGGCGAAGACCAAGATCGATTGGCGCGAGGAATGCGCGCAGCCGCGATCTTCTGTTAACCCGCCACATGCCGATGCGAGGATGCTCTGAGTCAAGCCTCCGTCAAGACCTATCTGCCCTGGGTCGTCGCCGCGGCGCTGTTCATGGAACAGCTCGATGCGACCATTGTCAACACGGCGGTGCCGAGCATTGCGGCGAGCTTCGGCGTCAGTCCGCTCAGCCTGAAATCCATCGTGTCCAGTTACATCCTCAGCCTGGCCGTGGGCATTCCGGTCAGCGGATGGATGGCGGACCGCTTCGGCACACGGCGCGTGTTCGCGGTGGCCATTGTGGTCTTCACGATCGCATCGGTGCTGTGCGGCATGGCGGTCAACACCCCGATGATGATCGCAGCCCGCTTGCTGCAAGGATTCGGCGGCGCCATGATGATGCCGGTCGGGCGCCTCGCCATCATCCGCACCTTTCCCAAGTCCGAGCTGCTGGGCGCGATGAATTTCGTGATCATTCCGGCGCTGATCGGCCCGCTTTTGGGACCGACGATCGGCGGGCTGGTGGTGCACTGGGTGTCGTGGCGCTACATTTTCTTCATTAACGTGCCGGTCGGCCTGGTCGCGCTGTTCCTGGTGTTTCGCTACATGCCCGACTATCGCGCGGCGCAGCGGCGCCCGCTTGACGTGGTCGGCCTGATCCTGTTCAGCTCGGGAACCGCGATGCTGTCGTGGTTTTTGGAAATTTTCGGCGAACACACCCTGGCACCCGTGACAGCCGCGGCCATGCTGGGGTCTTCGCTCGCCTTGCTGGGCACGTATGGTTTGTATGCAAGGGGCAGGAAGTATCCGCTGCTGCGCCTGTCGCTGTTTCACATCCGCACCTTCCGTATTGCTGTCGTCGGCGGTTTCCTGACGCGGCTGGGACTGGGCGGCATGCCGTTCCTGCTGCCGCTGCTGTATCAAGTGGGGCTGGGTTTTCCGGCATGGAAATCCGGCTTGCTGATGATGCCGGCCGCGATCGCGGCGATGGCGATGAAACTGGTGTCGCAACGTTTGCTGCACCGCTTCGGTTATCGCCAGATCCTGGTGGTGAATACGGTGTGCATCGGTTTGACGATCGGCCTGTTTTCCTTCATCGGCGCCGGCACGCCGCTGGTGTTGATCGTAATGCTCGGGCTGACCCAGGGATTTTTTAATTCGCTGCAGTTCTCGTGCATGAATTCACTCGCCTATGCCGATATCGACGACCAGGATTCGAGCATGGCCAGTACGATGTCGAGTTCGTTCCAGCAGTTGTCGATGAGTTTCGGGCTGGCCGCCGGTTCGCTGGTCACCGCCTGGTTCCTGGGCGATGTGCCGCAAACCGACCGCACGATCGTCATCAGCGCGCTGCATCATGGTTTTGCGACGCTGTCGATCATTACCGTGATTTCGTCGCTGACCTTCTGGCGTCTGCACCAAAACGATGGCGAGAGCATCAGCCGCGGTACGGCGCTCAGGCTTCAGCGCTAATCGCGGCGGTTCGGCGGAGTTTTCCTGAGCGCCCCGCTCAGGCGCCGGGTGCGAGGGGCGTCATTACGTCATCGCACAGGCAATACCACGGCTCGATCGATTCCTCGTGCATAGCGAGGCTAAAAAACCTGAGTGCTGTTACCAGTTCGTCGATTTGTTCCGTACTCGGGTGCCGAAAATCATCAGAATCCTATTAAGCGATTCTGGCGGACGAAAAAAAACCCCATCTGCACAAAACGCGATTGAGCGCGCTTGGCTGATGGGGCT
>NZ_JAVCWM010000058.1:0-3259 GCF_030846495.1 Massilia scottii
GCCTTGCCGCCTTGTCGCAAACTGTTACATATTATTCAATTTTACCTTCTGTACATTCCAATCGGGCACGGGCATGATTGATGTTGAACGCCTTCAACCAACTTCATTCCCGGGACCCACATGACCGCTTCCAACCCTGTCACCGAGCAGCACGCCGACCTCACCAGCAGCGATGCCCGCCAGGCCGGCCCCATCACCATCGAGGCCGCCGCCGGCCTGAATCTGCAGGGTGGGAGCGGCAGTGACTCGTTGTATGCCTCGGAGGGTAACGATACTATTTCGGGCAATGGCGGCTCGGACCGGATGTGGGGCTACGGCGGCGACGACTACATTATCAGCAACGACCCGGACGACGACACGCGCGCCGGCTACGACGACCTGTTCGGCTTCGACGGCAACGATACCCTCCTCGGCGGCCGGGGCAGCGACAACCTGAACGGCCAACTCGGCAACGACTCGCTTGACGGCGGCGCCGGCAACGACCAGCTCAGGGGCGAACTGGGCAACGACACGCTGCAGGGCGGCGCGGGCCACGACACGCTCAACGATTACGAAGGACGCGACTGGCTGGCGGGCGGCGCCGGGGTCGACTTGCTGTACTCCGAACGGGGCGGCAGCAGCCTGCTCGATGGCGGTGACGACAACGACGTGTTGCTGGGCGACGGCCAGGATACCTATCTGGGCGGCGCCGGTGCCGACCGCATCAACATCCGCACCCGCGCCAACGAAGCGGCCACCACCACCCTGGCCGATGGCGGCGCCGGCAACGACCTGTTCAGCGTGGCATTCCTCAACCAGGGTACGGCGCGGGTGACCGGCGGCGGCGGGCGCGACGTCTACCTGCTGGAACGCGAGAGCGGCACCAAAGGCTACGTGGTCACCGATTTCGCCGGCGGCCCCGAGGGCGACCGGATCGATGTCAGCCGTCTGCTGGCCGGAATCGACCTGACCCTGGGCGACCCGTTTTCAAACGAGCGCGGCTATCTGAAACTGGTGCAGGACGGCGCCGACACCTTGCTGCAATTCGACGCCGACGGCGCCCAGGGCACGGCGTCCGCCTTCACCACCGTGCTGCGGCTCGAAGGCGTGGCGGCGGCATCGGTCGCACCGAACATCTCGGCCAGCGTGCTCACTCCGGCCGGCATCGACGATGGCGAGACCTTCATCGCCGACGGGCGTAACGACGACATCTTCGGCTCCCCCCTGAACGACCGCTACGAAGGCAACGGCGGCGCCGACACCGTGCAAGCGGGTGCGGGCAACGATACCCTGCTTGGCGGCGACGGCGGCGACTCGCTGTTCGGCGAAAGCGGCGACGACTGGATCGAGGGTGGCGAGGGCAATGACGTCGCGTGGGGCGGTGCAGGCTCGAATACCCTGTTCGGCGGCGCCGGCAACGACACGCTGTCGACCGACTACGCCGGCAACAGCGTGCTCGACGCCGGTGACGGCAACGACATTCTGGAGGCGGGTGGTTGGGCGAGCGTCAAGTTCGGCACAGTGCAGCTGTCCGCCGGCGCCGGCGACGACAAGATCGATATCGCCCAGGCGCCACCGGAGGTGACGGTGAGCGCCAGCGGCGGCAGCGGACAGGACAGCTTCCGCCTGTCGCTGTACGGCAGGCCTGAAAACATCGCCAATGTAACGCTGACCGATTTTTCCGCGGGCGCCGGCGGCGACCTGCTTGATCTGTCCCTGGCGGGCCCGAGCTGGAATTACACCGGCAATCCGTTCGGCGCGGACGGCTACCTGCGCCTGGAACAGCGCGGCGCCGACACGGTACTGCGCTACGACAACGACGGCGCGGCCGGCAGCGCCCACACCCAGGTCGACATGCTGACCCTGCGCAACGTCACCGCGACCAGCCTGACCAGCGCCAACTTCAAGCAGGGCTACGACCCCGCAGCCTCCTTCTTCAGCCGGGTGCTGACCGGCACGGCCGGTGCCGACAATATTCAAGGCGACGCGCGCGCCGAACACCTCATCGGCCTGGGCGGCAGCGACACCCTGCTCGGCGGCGGCGGCGACGACCTGGCCGAAGGCGGTGACGATGGCGACCTGCTGCAAGGCGGCAGCGGCAACGACAGCCTCTTCGGCGGCACGGGCGACGACACGCTGGCCGGCGAAGCGGGCAACGACAGCGTGGTGGGCGGGGCCGGCAAGGATGTCTTGAGCGGCGGCGCGGGCGACGACATCCTCAGCGGCGACTTCGACGACGACATCCTCACCGATGTCGAAGGCAACAACGTGCTGACGGGAGGCTACGGCAACGACACGATCGTCACGACCGGCAGCGGCAGCGACAAGGTCGACGGCGGCGACGGCGACGACACCCTCACCGGCGGCGCCGGCGATACGCTCGACGGTGGCTCGGGCTGGAACCGCCTGTCCGCCGATTTCACAGGCGGCGCCAAAGGCACGGTGCGCATGCTGGGCAGCGCGGGCGACGACGTGTACACCTTCGGACCCTCGCTGGCATTCCAGGACGTCACCGTCACCGACATCGGGTACGGCGGCAACACCTACGTGTTCGCGCCCGGCAGCCACGCCGGCCAGGTCACCATCACCCACTTCGATCTGGACAACACCAGCGACGTGATCGACCTCGACGCCCTGGTTCCGCAGGTCGCGGCCAATTACGTCAGCAACCCGTTCGGCGCGCTCGGCTACCTGCGCCTGCTAGCCAACGGCAGCAGCACCCTGGTCCAGGTCGACGACGACGGCGCCGCCGGCAGCGCCGCGAGCTTTCGCACCATCCTCACCATCGACGCCGTGCTGCCCGCGCAGCTCAACGCCAGCCACATCGCCGGCGGCATGAATCCGAACGGGTCGGAAGACGGCATCGACAATTGGGGTTCGCACTACAGCGAGACCATCAACGGCGGACGCAGCAACGACACGCTCGACGGCGCCCAGGGCGATGACACCGTGTACGGTTTCCAGGGTAACGATGTGCTCAAGGGTGGCACCGAGGACGACACCTTGTACGGCGGGGTGGGCAACGACCTGCTCGACGGCGAGCAGGATAACGACACCTTGTTCGGCGAGGACGGCGCCGACAGCCTGCTGGGCGGCGCGGGTGACGACAAGCTCGACGGCGGCTCGGGCAGCGACCTGCTCGATGGCGGCATCGGCAACGATACGCTAGTCGGCGGCGACGGCGCCGACATCCTCAAGGCTGGCGATGGCGACGACAGCGTCGACGGCGGCGCCGGCAACGATGAGCTGAACGGTGGCGAGGGCAACGACGTGCTGCACG
>NZ_JAVCWM010000059.1:0-3123 GCF_030846495.1 Massilia scottii
TGCGGGGAGGCGAACTATAGCAAAGGCCCCGATCGCTTGGCAAGCCTTTTTGATGCAAAGCCGGGTAAACTCAGCCGCAATTCCAAAAAATTGAAAGAAAATCATGGAGATTGGCCTCGCGCTTTTAGAAGTGTCCGCGACAAATTCATTGAACGATGAGCAGTACCGCCAGCTTCGCAAGCTCTCCGGCCTCGATGATGAGCCAGCGAACCTGGCGCCACTGTGGCGCACCGGGCTGGGGATCGTCGCAGCGGCGCTGATTGGCTTGGGAATCATTTTCTGGATCGCGGCGAATTGGGATTCGCTTGGCCGCACGGGCCGCTTCGTTCTGCTGCAGGGAGTGGTTGCCGTCATGTGCATCGGCGCATTTGCGCAACCGCGTGCGCGCGTGCCGCTCGGCTTGCTCGCCCTGCTCGCTATCGGCGCGGTGTTCGCTTACTTCGGACAGACCTACCAGACAGGCGCGGATCCCTGGCAACTGTTCGCTCTGTGGGCGGTACTAGGGCTGCCCCTATGCCTCTCCGTACGCCACGACGCGCTGTGGACGCCGTGGGCGCTGATCGCCATGAGCGCAATCTCGCTCTGGCTGCATGCCAACACGGGCCACAGTTGGCGCTTCCGCTCAGACGATCTGAACTATCAAGCGGCAGCGTGCCTTGGTGCACTTGCCCTTGCGGCGCTGCTTAGTCCGCTGTGCGCGAAATGGACCGGCGCCGGCCTCCTGTCCATGCGCGTGAGCGTTACGCTGGCGGTCATCAGCGTCGCGCTGATCGGGATTGTCGGCCTCGCTAACAGTCATGTGACCGCGCAATATTGGCTGGCCTTGACGATGCTGGTCATGACCGCTGCCGCGTTTGCGTCGCATCGCTTGTTCGATATGTTCTCGCTGTGCGGTATCGGACTGGCTCTGAATGTCCTGCTGATTGGATTATTGACCCACTTCCTGCTCGCCGGCCACGGGCGCTGGTCCATCCCGGAACTGCTGGTGCTTGGCCTTGTGGCCGCGGGCTTGCTTGCCGCCACGGTGAGTGTCATTCTCAAGCTGTCGAAACGTGCTCCACTGCAAGGGGGTACGAAATGAAACGGTCACTTAACGAAATTATCGCCGACGCGATTGCGACAGGCATTCTTCCGGCTTCCGCGGCCACCTTTATCGAGCACGAAGAGCATCGTCCCTGGCCCGTGGTTTTGTTGACGGCGCTGGGAGCATGGCTGGCGGCCATTCCACTGATGGGAATCATTTTTCTGTTATGCGGCGATATTCTGGCCCGCAACACCGGCGCACTGTATCCGCTTTCGCTCATCCTATGCGGCGTCGCGGTGGCCATTTTACGCCGTGCTTCCCTCCCCTTGTTTATCGAACAGCTGGCAATTCCGGCACTGCTCGCCGGCGCGGCGACCATGAGTGCGGCTTTTTACATCGATATGTCAATCGGCAATGCCTCTGCCAGCGTCGCGCTGCTGGCAATTGCCCTGGCTGTTCTTATTCCACGCAACTGGCTGCGCGTTCTGCTGGGGGCGATTTCCTGTGCGTTCATCATGGCGGCCATCGTCACCCTCGCCGCTTCTCGCGATCGGGATGGATACTGGATGGTGGTGCATGGTGCGATGGGAATCTGGCTTGTGGCCGACTTCGTCCAGCGACAACATCTGCGTAGCGTACTGGTGGACAGACTGGCGACAGGGTGGGTGCTTACTATCATCGCGGGCCTTGTACTCTGGACAGGAATGACCTTCCTGGTCGGTGCCGCCATCCATGGCGGTTCCGCCGGCACGATGGATCCGCTGACGCAGCCGCTGGCGTCCCTTGCGCAGTTTGCGTCGGCGGCGTTGACGCTTGGCGGGGCAGCCTGGCTGGCCATGCGATGGCCGGCGTTACGCAAGCCGTGGTATGCGCTCACTGCTGCGGTATTTACTGGGTTGGCGGTGCTGATGCCGTCGCTCGGCGCGGTGCTGATGATTCTCGCTTTGTGCGTGAGCAGCGGGCGCTGGGGCATCGCGGCGGCAGCGGGCGCTGCGGCGGCGTGGATCATGGGCGCGCTGTATTACCAGCTGGCATATCCGCTTGCGACCAAGGCGTTGATCCTGATCGGCGCCGGCGCGCTGTTCGCCTTGATCGCCTGGCTCGCCATTCGCGACGGCGCACCCGTTGTCAGTGGTGACAGCGCGACACCTGCGCGGAACGAAACGCATGCAGGCCGGATCGGCATTGCGCTGACGGCGTTCGCGGTTTTAGCCATCGCCAATATCGGAATCTGGCAAAAGGAATCCCTGATCGCCAACGGCCGTCCGGTGCTGGTGGAACTGGCGCCAGTCGATCCGCGCTCGCTCATGCAGGGCGATTACATGCGCCTGAATTTCAATTTGCCGCAGGAGGTGTCGCAAATGAGTGAAGGCGAGACGGGAAGCGCCAGATTGAAGGTCGCCGGGACGGTGAACGAGAAGGGAATTGTGGAGCTGACCCGGCTCCACGATGGCACGCCGCTTGCGCCTGGCGAGATCGTGATCGAACTCACGCCACGCCACGGTGGCCATACGCTGGTGACCGATGCTTGGTACTTCCAGGAAGGGGAAGCAAAACGCTGGGAAGCGGCGAAGTACGGCGAGTTCCGCGTTGATGCGAATGGAAAGGCACTTCTGGTCGGCATGCGAGGAGCAAATCTTGAAGCCCTCTGATACGAGAGCAGTCAGTCTTGTCGTTGCGATTCATTAAAGGATGGCAGGTAAGCGTACTGCCAGCGCCGCCTTCACGCGGAGACGTCGTGCGGCTCGTACCATACGTCTTCGTAACCTTCGTCGTCGATGATAAACCTGAATCCGGGCGCCAGTGCGAGATAAGGAATGACCATCGGAAGCTCGACGGAAAGATGACTGTGATGGAGAGGACTGTAAAAGTCTGCCGCGTCCGAATGATCGCCACCGTAAATGTACCAGCCGCTGGTGCCGTTTTCCGGGCAGATTCGCACGCCGCTGATGGGCATTGACCGCAAGGTTTGGCGCGCGAGTCCCAATTTCAGCGCTGGGTCGGGCGGAAGAAACTCGGAGCCGTATTTTTCGCACAGGGCGCTTTGCAGCTTCGTGATGCTGTCAAGATCGGTCATTAGTCCAGCTCCTTCCATTTTT